>NZ_JBMFJI010000038.1:0-5995 GCF_049973875.1 Acidilobus sp. | reverse complement strand
ATATGACTTAGGTAGAATGATACCGTGAGGGACTACGTAGTCCACATGGATGCTGCTGTACTCAAGCATGTCCTTGACAAACTTCGTAGGAGCGACTACGGTGTGGACGTTTATGTGAGGTGCGAGCTTGACCCTGACAGGGCCCTCGGACACAAGGTAGAAGACCCCGTGGCCCCTGGGTATCAGCCTGGAAGCGTAGTATACGTCATACCTGGTGTCAGAGACGTAGACTATAACGTCGTAGTCCTTCCAGAGCTGGGGAGTCTCTACAATGGGCCACCCGTTAGCGTCCGCAACCATTGACGCAACGAGCCTGATTGAGCTAGGAAGCCCGTGAGCTACAGCTACCTTCACTCAGACCCCCGAAAAAAGGTTAGCGGGAAGAGGATAAAGGGGTTACGTGGTAACGCTGAAGGTGTAGGTTATCTGTAGCGTCTGTCCGTTCTGCACAGTTATGGCTGAGCTCGGGACGTCATAGGCTAACAGGAAGTAGTCGGAGCTTACGGAAGAGTTAGTGCTGACGTTAGTCATGGCGAACCCGCTGACGTAGGCTATTATGCCTATCTCGCTGACGGTAACCGTCCCACCGCTTGAGTTCACGAAGCTCCTTGAGAGCGTGAACGACGTGGTGTTACCGCTGACGGTTACGCCGCTTGAGAATGACATGGCCTGATACTGGAGCTGCCCGGCCCCAGTGCCATTGGTTATTGGTGCGGCAAGGCTAACAAGTGTTGGGCTAACGGTATTAGACCCGCTGCCGACCACTATGCCGTAAGTGTTGTTTCCTGCAGGGGCATTTATGTTTATGATGCCTGGGGACGCGCCGTTAATATTTATGCTGACGTTGCTCGTGTCTGCTGTGGTGATGGTCTGTGAGCCCCACATGGCCAGCTGGAATATCGCATAGTTTTCCACAAGAGACCTTGAGGGCTCAGTCCTCCTAAGTATGACCTTGCCGTCCTTGTCCCTGACCTCATAGGTAACGTATGCCCTTACCTGGACTGACGTGGGGTCTACGTCATTAGCTAATGAACCCTTATCCTCAAGGTAACTTATATAGTCTGGTACCACGTCCACCGCACCACGTAAAATAAATAAAGGAGAAGGTTATAAGTGTTTTTACGCGTTTAACGTTATGGTGTAGGTTACCGTCAATGTCTGGCCGTTCTCAAGCGATATGGGAGAGGACGGCTGGTCGTATATAATTAGGAAGTTGTCGGCACTAACCGAGGCGCCAGTGGACAAGTAGGACATGTTAAAGCCGCCGAGGCGTGCTATGACGCCTATCTCTGTAACGTTCACAGTAGAGCCGGAGTTATTAGTCATGCTCCTTGACACCTTGAACGAGACCTGTGAGCCTGACACGGTAGGCGCCTCAGGGAACGAGACGCTGCTGTAGGAGAACGAGGAGGACGTGAGGGGAGCGTAGAGGTTATAAAGGGTAACGCTGTTAGACCCTGTGCCGGAGCCGAAGATTATGCCGTAGCTCGTGTCAGAGGGGGAGGCGCTGAGCGATGCAGTACCGTATGAGCTTCCGTTCACCGACACGGCACTGCCCGCAGTGTCATAGAGCGTTTCAGCAACCTGTGCGAACATCAGGAAGAGCAACGTAGCGAAGTTCTGGGTAAAGCTGTGTCCTTCTTCTTCCCACTCCCTGACCACACGGCCATCTCTGTCAGTTACCTTGAAGTGAAGCTTAACGCCGATGCGGACACGCCTAGGCATGAGCGTTCACCCCGGACGTTATGGGTTGATGGTGAACGTGTAGGTTACCGCAAGGGCATCTCCAGGTGCAAGGCTTATGGTAGGTATGTTGTCATACCATAAAAGGAAGTTACTTGGACTTGCAATACCGAACGTATAATTGGCGACAAGGCCGATTTCCGTAACAGTAACAACAGTGTTTGACTCGTTAGTGAAGACGTTATATATTAAGAACGACATAGAGTTACCGGAGACTGCTGGGGAGCTGGAGAAGTTAATGTTACCGTAGACAAGCTGGCCGGAGCCGGTGCCGTTGGCGATAGGAGCAACTAACTTAGTTTGGTTAAACGGGTTGCTGCTTGTGCCGCTGCCTACCATTATAGATATGCTGTTAGCTTTTACTACAGCATAGCTACTAATATTCCATGCAGTGCCGCTTGTGTCGGTAGCGGTGCCTCCCAAAGAGCCAAGCATGCCAAGCATTGCGTAAAGGTTATACGTAGGGCTGTGAGACCTTAACGTGAGCTTGGACTTGACCCTTCCCTGTCTGTCAATTACCTTAAGCGTCAGGGTAGCTACAAGCCCAAGGGACTCGGGCTCTCTGTCAGGAAGCTTGACGTCATAATTATCAACGCTAGGGCTGAGCAGCACGGCCTATCACCCCGTCAGATTAACTACGATGGCGACGCTTATAGACCCTCCGCTTGGAACGCTAACCGGAGAGGACAGCGTGTCATAGGTAAGTAGATAAGTTGAGCTTGAGCTAGTGTTACAGGGAGTTATAGTAAGCTTAAGGCCGAACTCTGAGACGTTAATAGCGCTCCCGCTGTTGTTATATTCACCGTAGAAGATAAACTGAGGGACGCCGGAGGAGGTTATGTTATAGGCGTATGAGACGCTCATGGAGGCGCCGGTTATTGGGGCGTAGAGGCTGTTTATGGTAGGCGAGAACGCCTGAGTGCCGGAGCCTAAAACTATAGCGTATTTGCCGTTAGGGTAATTAAGACCACAATTAGAATTCATAAGTGTTGGGTAGTTAGGAAAGCTAAAGTTATAGTTATACGCGGCTAGGAGGCTCGCTACAGCCCACAGAAAGCCGGCAGTGAGCGACCTGAGGCCGCCCTCCCTGTAGTCTATTATGTTACCGTCCTTGTCCTTAACTGCAATGACGTAGTATGACTTCATGTTACCCTGGAGAGGGCTGGACTTAGCAAGGCTCAGGATGTCATTACCGTAGTCCTTTACATCCCCTATCAGCAAGCGTAACCCCAGGGATATTAATTATAGGTGAGGCTATAATATCTTTATGAGACTGAGGAAGTGTATGTCAGTGATGGGGATAGCGTTACGTTATACTTTGGCGGGTTAATGACACTATATGTGTAGGCCAGCGACGCAGAGGTGCTAAACGCCTCAGACACCGGAGATATTACCGTGTAAGCGTATTTCACAGCAGGGCTTAGGCTAAGGGACTGAGTTGATGGTGATATTATAGAGTATTTATATGACATGGCAGGGCTCAGGCTAAGGGACTGGGGCACTGTAGCAGGAGAGCTTGCCGTGTAGGTGTATGACGTGTTCATGGTCTCAGTTAGGGAGGTGGACACTCCAGAAGGCGAGCTGAGGCTGTAGGCATAAGTCATTCCCGGCTTCAGGCTAAGGCTGAGGGACTGAGCAGGAGTCAAAGTAAGGCTCTCCTGTAGCGTCGTAGGTATGTTTGAGGTCAGCTTTGGCGTAAGGGTTAGGCTTACCTTAGCTGGAGGAATTACAGTGGTGCTCGGAGAGCCGCTCATACTTTCAGAGCCGACACTTACTCCACTGAAATTAACGCTTGTGCTTGGAGAGCCGCTAAGGGTCTCAGTCCCAGTGTTAATGCCACTGAAGTTAGTTGATGTCGAAGGCGAGCCGCTCAATGTGTTGCTGGCAGTAACATACTTAGACACAAGGGCAAGGACAGGGCTAAGCGTGAACTCAAGCTTGGCTGCAACGGCAGTGGTTACGGACTTAGTGTAGCTGAGGACAGGGCTGAGGCCGAAGCTGGCAGTGCTAGGTGTTATTAAAGTATAGCTGTAGGTGAGCGATGGACTCAGTGAAAGGCTTGCAGTGATAGGCGTTATCAGGCTGTAGCCGTAGCTCAGTGATGGGCTAAGTGTGAACGGCACTGAGATGCCGCTTATCAGGGTGTAGTTATAGGTGAGCACCGGGTACAGGTAATACTCATACGGGACGGTAACCAGCCCGTAAGGCGTCGGCCCGGTAAGTATTGCGGGCTCTGCGAGCGTGGGCTCAGGCAGGGTAATTACCAACGGCCTAGGCGTCAGCACAAACGTCTTGGTCTTAGACGTGCACTGGGGCAGGACGGCGTCAAGGAGGCCGGCGGTCATGAGGGCGAGGCCGAGGCCGCCGGCTATGCGACCGATGGCCCCCTTCATGCTGGTCTTACCGCCTGTGTAGAGCCTGAAGACCCTCCACAGGGCCTCTATAGACATGTCAGCCGATACCATAGTTATGAACTTGTTACGCATGTTACAGGCGAGGCTGTAAAGCCAGCTATCTATGTCTCTTGCTATGCCCTGAAACCAGTCCGATATGGTGGCCCCTACATTCTTTATCCACGAAACGATTGCAGATACAAGGCCCTTGAGTGCGTTCCAGATATACTTTGCAAGGGTAACTAGGGCTCCCCAAACCCACGTGGCCACCTCATAGAGCCCATGTAGTATGAACGAGAACGCCTGGTAGAGCCACTTGCCCACCGTGTCAAAGGCGTCCTTGATGTAATGCCCTACTGTAGCGATTGCGGAGCTGAGGAAGCTGCCGATGTCGCTCAGCCCCTTCCAGATAAGCGAGCCGAAGGAGAACAGGCCTGAGACAATCGCCTGAGGTATAGAAGCTATATCCTTGAACAGCTGGGAGGCCGAGGAGGAGATGGCTGAGGTGAAGGAGCTGACGGCAGAGCCCACGCTTGAGGACAGGCCCTCAACAGGGGAGAATACCTGGCTTATCGCGCTCCCGACGTCCTGAAAAACTGATAATATAAATGACACTCCCCCTCAGCCCCCCGAATAGCTTTACATCAGCTTAAAGGTTATCACTATTGCCCCGTTCTCTATCTTTAGGTCTATCAGCCCCTGGTACTTGGGGTCTACCCTGCTGAAGAGCAGCTGCTTGAGTTCCGACTCTGTTAGCCTCAGCTCTAT
Organism: Acidilobus sp.; assembly: GCF_049973875.1. Taxonomy (NCBI): domain Archaea; kingdom Thermoproteati; phylum Thermoproteota; class Thermoprotei; order Acidilobales; family Acidilobaceae; genus Acidilobus; species Acidilobus sp. The sequence continues at coordinate 1,091 of NZ_JBMFJI010000038.1, read as the reverse complement.
TGAGTTGTTGTTGAGCTTTGGAGGGTTGGACGGCTTAACAGGGAAGCCGGCCATCAGGAGGTCTATTAATGAGCTCATGCATCACCACCTCAGGTAAACAGTATTATCAGATTGGTAATAAGCATAACTGCGTAGTTCGGGTGAGAGGTCATGAGGTTAATGAGCCAGTTAGCGAGCCTCTGGAACCAGAGGTAGAGCTCGTTACCAATAGTGGCTAGGGCCGCTACCACTGTCCCGAAGAGAGACCTTGCCTCCTGGACAGCGTTGTTCTCAAGTCCGTTGTCGCCTGTGCCCAGTACTTCAACCAAGCCAGACCCCCATAGACCTTAATGGACTACTGCAGTAAAATATTTAACTTCACACAACAAAATACAGTTCGGTGGAAGCATGCCGTTCGTAGGGAACATGACCCAGATATCCGAGGTAGTGGTGTCCGCAGTCCAGCCGTACCTCCTTGACCTTGTCATGATATTCGTGGTCGGCATTGTAGGCTACCTAGTACTTGACTTCTTCCACAACAGGCACGTGGAGAAGCTTGGGCAGCAGCTTGCTGACACCACAACGCTAGCGATAAACGCAGTACAGAACATGCTGACGCTTGACGTAACGACCAAGCAGGCTTCCTACATAATGGATAAGAAGTCCCAGGAGACTGAGCAGAAGTAAGCTATTCCTTTTTCTTAACACCTTTTTTCTTTTAGGAAGTTTAACGGGCCCCTCCCGGGCCCTCGCCCCCTGCGGTCGCCACTGGGGCCTGGGCAGGCCCGTGGAGGGGCCGAACTCGGGCCCGACGGTTATAAAAAAGGAAGTTCTAGGTTTAAAAAGCTAGCGTGGAGGCGGAGGGGTTACAGCCCTATCCAGCCCAGGAACCTCCTTATGAAGGGTATCCTGGTCATGGCGTAGCCTATGCCGGCAACGAGCCCAACGCCTACCACTATCTCCACTATGGTCGGAGCGTAGGTGCTCAGTGCCTGGGCGAAGGCGTCGAGCAGCGACACTATGCCGGAAACGAAGTCATTCACGAGAGTGCTTATCCCGGACGCCGGAGAGCTCATATCCTACCCACCTCACGTCTCGTGAGTAGGTGTAAC
>NZ_JBMFJI010000037.1:0-6152 GCF_049973875.1 Acidilobus sp. | reverse complement strand
ATGGTTGTGAATGATAAATAAAATGATATCAAATGATATAAACTTCACGGTTTATCGGAAACTGCCAGCTACGGCGTTAACGTAAAACCGCAAAAGGGGCCTGAGTTAGGCGGCGGTCAGCTCATCAGTTCACCGCGTGGGGCCAGCGCCTTCAGGGCCCCCGCCCGCAGTTACATAATTATAAAAAGTAAAAGTGAGGTTGGTCCGAGCGGCCGCCAACCGCGACAAAGGCTGCGAGCGACTCCAAGGCCAGGTCGCCCTACGCTGTCGACGAGAGCCGGCCCTCCGCCAGTAACCTGCGCTGGGCCAGTCGCCGTTAATGGCAGTGGGGCCAGCGAGCCGTGGGGCGTGCGAACGCCGCAGCGGCGTCCTGTGCTGTCCTCAGCCCACTGCGAGCCCCTGGGAAAGGCAACCTGCAGCAACGCTTATAGTTCAGTGGGCTAACGGAGGAAATTGAGGCCAGTTGGCTTCGGAGCTAGCCTGTTGAGGTCCAGGTCTGTTCTGTTCGTCCTGGCGGCGATCCTAGCGGTCCTCCTGCTCCCCCTTCACCCGGGCGCCGGCAGCGCCGAGCCCGCAGGGGGCAACATTGTGGTGACCATATATAACGTCAACGGCGAGCCGGCAGCTGAAGTTCCGGGGACTGCCTACGGCGTCCTGGTGAGCCCGTCAAACGGCAACGTCGTGGCCACGGCCTACATGAACGCCAGCTCTCAGGTGGCGTTCCTCGGGGTGCCCCCAGGGACGTACCAGCTCTACGTGTACCACTACCCCAACAGCGGGCTGAACGCGACTGAGTACTGGGGCTCCATGCAGGTGGCGGCCTCCTCGGGCGTCACCTCAGCCTACGCCTTCCGCAGGGACACGCCGTGGATATCCTCCTGGCGGGCCTCCTACCTCGGCAACGGCAGCTACTCCATAACAGTTAATGTTAACAACTCGCTGGGCTCGCCCGTGCAGGGCTTGGTTTTCCTCGCGGTCTCGCCCTACATGCAGTTCGCGGGGGCTACAAACCTGAGCTTGCAGGCCACCTATGAGCCTGGCGTCAACACCTACAACTTCACCTTCACACCGTCAGCGGGCGGCGCCTACTTCGTGTACCCGGTGGCCTACTCATACATAGGCAACCCCCGCGGCGCCCCGGTGGCCACGGACCAGGACTACTGGAGGCAGGCCTTCGTTGCAGACGTGGGCTCGGGGACGAGCTGGGCCAACATGCCGGCGGAGTTCGTGGGGGTGCCCCCGTCATCGTCGCCCCTGCTGCTCAACGTCTCCTACGCGCTGACCGGGGGCGGGTACGAGTACGTCATCGCTGGGGTCTCAGAGTTCCCCCCGGGGAGCGCGTACGCGGGCTCATACGCCTTCTCATATGAGGACGTGGGCAGCTCGCCCGTCGAGGTCATGGAGGCCGACGTGGCCGGAAGCGGCGCGGCGCTGTTCCTGGTGAGCACCACGGGGAACCTTACTGCGTACGTATACGACAACGGGACCCTCGCCTGGTCGGGGACCTACTATAACTACATAGTGCCATTCTACGCCTACATACCGGGCCTGAGGGGCAGCGTGGCCGTGTACGTGGAGTCCCCCTCGGGGGCCACGAACGTCAGCGGGGGGCTGGTGGAGTACCTGGGCGGGCCCCCTACTATCATGCCCCTGTACTTCTTTACCGACATCCCGTCAAACGAGGGCCTGGAGACCCTCCCGGCCGGGGGGCCCTACTACTTGTTCCTCACGGCCTACGGTGACGGCCACGCCTCGGTCTTCATTAACTCCAGCCTGGTGGCGGACATAGAGTTCAACGTGCTGGCCCCGTACGGGGCCTTCCCGGCCGACGGGACGCACCAGGGCACGGCGGGCCTCATTGGGCCCATTGACAGCGGGCCCGGCCTTAACGTGACGGTCAAGGCCTCGGCCCCCCAGGGCTCGGCCATGTACTCAGCCCCCATGCTGCTCGTGTTCCCCCAGGGCGACACGGTGCTGGCGTCCTACAACTTCTCCTTCCTTGGGGTGGGCAGCTCCCCGCAGGCGCAGGACATAGGCTACGCCCCGCCTAACTCCTCGGCCCTGGTGCTGTACTTCACGTCCGACGGCTGGGGAGTTTTGACGCTCTACGAGCAGGGGCGGCAGGCAAACGGCCTCTACCGCTTCGGCTCAGGCGGCGAGGAGGGCCCCGGGCTCGAGTACTACCCCAACGTCAGCGGGCAGCTGGCGCTCTCAGCCAGCTGCGCCACGGGCACCACTGACATGGGGGGCGTGGTAATCATCTTCAGGGGGCGGCCCCCGCTGTATGAGCCCATGCCCACCCTGGTAGCCGGCTCCGCGGCAGTCATGTCGGCCCTCACGCCTGAGGGGGGAGCGGTCTACGTGGCGGCCATGGGCTTCGGCTCAGGCGCGGAGCTACTTTACTCCAACTCCTCAGAGTTCGGCGCTGTTGAGGAGCCGGGCGGCCCGGCGTCGGCGTCCCTGGGCACTATTTCCTTTGTCGAGGAGGGCCTCCCGGGCGGGAGCCTGTGGGGCGTTGAGCTCGCCGGCCTCACCAAAAACACCACCTCAGGCGTCATAACCTTTACCGAGGCGCCCGGCAGCTACGAGTTCCGCGTCCTGCCGCCGCCCAACTTCACCGCCTCCCCCTTGAGCGGGGTGGCCCAGGCCGGGCAGACGGTCTACGTGAGCTTCTCACCGCTGCCTTCCCCCACATCTACGACTGTGACTACGACTGTCACTGTAACTTCAACTACGACGGTTACAAGCACCACCACTACTACGAGCACCTATACCACAACTGCCACCGAGACCACCACGGCTACCACCACGACCACGGTTACTCCTCCGCCCTCTACAACAACTTACACCACAACTTCAACCACGACGACCACGCTGTACGTGACAAGCCCGACGACCTACACTGTCACCAGCACCGCCTACAGGACCCCGACAGCGACCCGTGCCGCAGCGCCGTCAACTGCCACGTACTCGCCGGTCAGGATCAGCTTGGCCCCAATAGCGGCAGCAGTTGCAATAATAGTGGCTGGCGCGGCCGTTGTGATCCTTTACAGGCTGAGGCGCGGCCGCGCCTAGCCGCCCTCGGCCTTCCCTTCACTTTTTTGTTTTCAGTAAAGGGCTGTACCTAAGTAGCTCGCTGCGCTGGAATTCAAACGCCATTAGATGGATAGGGCCCAGAGCAGCCCTGAAGTGCGTTGTCCTGTCCACATGCGGCCCCTCCCTGTGGCGACGGCTGCAGGAGGTAAGCTAGGAGGGGCAGGCTGACATGGAAGTCAAGGCAGCCGCCCAGGGACTTAGCGGCGAGCGAGCCTCGCACGTGGAGGTCCGTCCACTTGAAGGACTTCACGCCACGCCGCATGACATCAGCGAGGCCCCGCGGGCGCCGCCGTTGCCGCGCCATCAAGTCATTGACATCCGCGCGGCCCAGCAGACTAGCCCCTCTACTCAAGCACTTGGCGGCGGGCCCTCGTTTGCCATGCCCAGGAGGGCCTTGAGGCCCCACATGAACGCGCTGAAGGAGAATGAGGAGGCCACCTTCCTGGCCCTGGCGCTCAGGTCCTCGGTTACCCTCTCCTCCCTCAGGCCGCGCATGATCTTTATGGCCTCCTCCACGCTCCTGTAGCCGAGCCTGGGGCTCACCTTGGCCGCTATGTCGTAGTAGCCTCCCCCGTCTGCGTAGACCACAGGTACTGCCCCTGCGGCCGCGGCCTCCGCTATGGCGATGCCGAAGTGCTCCGCGAGGGGAGGGTGGAGGTAGAAGCCCGCCCTCTCGTAGAGCTCCAGGAGCCTCTTCCTGGGCACGTTGGTCTCTACTACTATGTTGCCGCACTCCCTGGCGTACCTGAGAACCGCCGCCAGGGTGCCTGCGGAGTAGGAGGAGGTGGAGCCCACAATGTAGAATCTGAGATCCTTGGCCGCACAGGCGGCCCTGGCCACCTCATCGAGCCTCTTCCCTGGCGTGAACCTGCTGACCGTGAGGACCATGCTGTAGTCCTTGGCGTCGCCCCTGAGCTTGAAGACGTCGTCGCCGACCGGAGGGTACAGAACCATAATAGATGTTATGTTCGGGTAGTACTTTTGCAGGACCCTCCTGGTCCACTCGCCGTTAGTGAGCACGAGGGGGCGGCCCTCGGCCAGCGAGGCGTAGTGTAACGCCAGTCGCTCGTAAAGCGACGGCTTGCCGGTTGGCGCCACGGCCGGGAAGTGGACGTAGCTTATGTCGAAGCCCTTGGCTGGAATGTTGGCCTGGGTCTCTATGTAGACGTCGTAGCCCGGCAGGTCAAGCTTTATGTTTGTGAGCTCGTAGAGGGCCATCACCCTCCTGAGCCTGACGCCCCTGCCCCTGAGCAGGAGCCTGACCAGGCTCGCCCTGGGGGCCGACAGCACCATTGGCGTCGGGGGTCCTCTATCGTGTCCTTCAGCAGCGACCAGGCCCTCCTGTCAACGTAGGTGGTGAAGTAGTCAACCGAGTGGCCCAGCCTCCTTATGGCGTCATACATCTTGAGGCTGAGGACCTCGCCGCCGCCGGCCTCCTCAATAACCGTGTGGACTAGGGCTACCCTCACTCCCTGCCCCAAAAAATGTGTGGGAGGGGACGAGGTAAAAACGGGCCTAGCTCTGGCCGCCGCCGAAGGACCTCCTGTAGAACTCCTCGAGGGACCTCAGCAGCTGCTCCCTGTGCTTCATGTCAAGCATGTACCTCCTGACCGCGATCGCCCTGCTCTTCTCCCCGGCCTTCTCCAGCCTGACCCTCAGGTTCTCAAGGCCCTCTTAGCCCCTCGAGGACCTCGTCGAATATGCGCTTGGCGTCCTCGTAGTTGAGGAGCACCTCAACAGCGTTGGCGTAGTACCTGCCCTCCAGGTATGACGCTATCTTCGCTCTCAGCCTCTCGGGCATGCCTTTCTCGCCCTCCAGTATCCTACTTATGCCCCCGAGCCTGTCGTTGAGCTCCCTCACGTTCTGCACGCCCTTCTTGTCTATGCCGTCCGTTATTATTATGTGCGAGGTTCCTGGCCTGTCAACGCGCTCGGCAGTCCCGCAGCCATGATAAAGGACCCCGTGCTGAAGGCCGCCGTTAAGGAGTTCATCGCAGCCCGGCCTCCCAGGCTCTCACGTTTCCTAATAATAGAAAGTGGGACCTTAGGCTGTCTAATTACCAGGTAAAATTTTTATTTTTTCCACTTCTTTGTTCTAACCCTGATATTATACATGAGGTGGCCCTGGTGGGCAGCTCAAACTCCTACATAGAGAAGGCGCAGGCGAGCGACAGGGAGCTGAGGAAGGCCCTCGGGCTCCTCGAGATAATGTTCCTGGTGCTTGGCGCCATAATAGGCAGCGGCTGGCTCTTCGGCTCCTTCTACGCGGCCGCCATGGCAGGCCCGGCAGCCATAGTGTCATGGATTATAGCGGGAGTGCTCATGCTCTTCGTGGCCCTCGCCTTCGCTGAGCTCTCGGGGGCGATACCGAAGTCAGGCGCAATAGTGAGGTACCCGCAGTACAGCCACGGGAGCTTCGCCTCGACCCTGCTCGGCTGGGCCTACTTCCTGAGCGCCGTGACCGTGGCCCCGGCCGAGGCGGAGGCCGCGGTGACCTACCTTTCCACCTGGTGGCCATCCAGGTGGCCCCCGCTGACCTACTCAACCACCGTGGCCGGCGCCAGGTGACCCTGCTCACCGGCGTGGGCTTTGCCGTAGCCTTCGCCTTCCTGACTGCCTTCTTCCTGCTGAACTGGTTCGGCGTCAGGCTGCTCGGCGCCGTGACCCACGGGGCCGGCTGGTGGAAGCTGGTCATACCGTTCGCCACAGTCATACTGATACTTGTCCTCATTTTCCACCCGGCCAACCTCTCCTCGCTGGCCTACTCTGGCGGGAACATAACGGTTGGAAACAAGACCTACACGTTCTCTCCGGCCCACGGCTTCGCCCCCTACGGCTGGGCCCCCGTCTTCTTCGCCCTGCCGACCACGGGCATAGTGTTCGCCTACCTTGGCTTCAGGCAGGGCCTTGAATACGCCGGCGAGGCCAGGAACCCGCAGAGGGACGTGCCGCTTAGCACGATACTCGGCTTCATAATAGCCATAGTGCTTTACGTGCTCCTCCAGGTCTCCTTCGTGGGGGGCATAGACTGGTCCAGGTACCAGATGAACCTGACG
>NZ_JBMFJI010000036.1:0-6196 GCF_049973875.1 Acidilobus sp. | reverse complement strand
CGTCCCAATAATGTAAAAAAAGTTTGTGTAAAAACTAAGATAAACTAACCAGATAAACGAACCCGTGAAGTTAACTGTAACGCAGAAGTCTTCCTAACCGATTTATTCGACGTTGTTAATAACTGCCTTACGCAAGCCGTTATTTAACGACCTCAATAATGATATCAGAGAGATTGAAAGATTGTAGACGTCGTTGTAAGGTGTTACAATTGCTTCGTTTTATCATAATAACCTGGATTTGACAGATAAGAAGTCACGTTAGATAGATTTGCTATTATAATCTTACTAGGGGAATAAAAGGGTCCAACTGGCTGGGTCTCCATACCTCAGCTGAATGGGGTCAATTGTTGGGGTCTTTTCGGTCTCGTTCAATATCGGCCTCTTGACGCATGTACCGATTTGCTCATCTTTGTATATTATTCGTAACTTATCCTCTTCCGTTCTATTCAGATATGTGGAGATTATCATGTTTCCTTGATTTTTAAACTAAAGTTGATAGGACTTAAAAGGGTTATTCCATTTTATGGCTACACGTCGTCATCATCCATTTTAGAATGGTATAGAGTGACATTTTTGCGAGTGCGTAGATGGTGTATGTAGTTTCTTTTGTAAGCATTTTGTAAAAATTGAACAATGTAGGCACCCACATATATATTACTAAAATCATTTTTACGTCTTAAAGGCTTTTTGTGGGTGGTTGTGTGATGATCACGTATGATGACTCAATTTTTCTCAGTTAGAGTTTTGGTATCGTAAGCCTCGGAAAACCCCTAATTGATACCAAATTTTGCACTCCCCGAAAATTGTACCGTAAAGTTATAACCTTGACTTCAACTCCAGCTCCATGGCTGTCCAGAGGCGCGTGGCCGAGAGGGCGAGGCTTGGCCTGGTGAGGAAGTCGGTGGACACCGCACTGGCTGCTGCCGCCCTGGAGATGAGCACCATAAGGATGGTCCCCGAGAGGCTGACTCTTTACAGGGTTCACCTGGGGAGCACGTCGGCCACCAGGGAGCTGGCCGCGGAGGCGCTGGCCAGGAGGTACATGGAGTACTACAGGGACTACGTGGCGCTGATGGCGCGGCCGCCTCCAAGGCCTCAAGGTAGTTCCTTGATTTCGGGGCCACATCCTTTGGAAGCGTGCTCTGCCTTGGAAGGGGGTTGAGGGCGTTGAGGTCATGGTGAGGCCCCTGAGGGCCGTATGGCTTCGCCTGAGGGGCTGGTCGATGAACAGGAGGGCCGTACTGGGCTCCATGGCGTGCCTTGCGCCGGCGGGCCTCGCCAGGACCTTGCATCTTTCTCGACATTTAGGTGTCGGTGGGTGAGGAGCCCACCATCCAGGCACCACGCTGACGCTAAGACTTATAATGTTGTCAGCAGGCGAAGGGCAAGGGGTTGACGGTGAAGGCTGCTAGGGTTCTCTTTGTGGCGCCTCACCCCGACGACGAGTGTATCAACGCCGGTGGGCTGCTCTCAATGCTATTGTCACTGGGCCACGAGGTCCACGCGGTCTATATGACCGACGGCAGGCTCGGCTCCCCCAGGCCGGAGGAGAGGGGTGACGCCCTTGCAGCGAGGAGGAGGCAGGAGGCCCTCAAGGCACTTGACGTCCTCGGCGTGCCCAGGTCGAACGCGGTCTTCCTGAACTTCAGGGACGGCGAGCTGATAAACCACGTCGGCGAGGCCGCCAGGACCCTCTCGGACGTATTGACTTCACTGAGGCCCGACCTGGTGATAGCCCTCCCACAGCTACGAGCTGCACCCGGACCACAGGGCCTCGGGGCTGGCAATCGACGAGGCCTTAAGGGCCTCCGGGGTCAGGGCTGAGGTGGCCTACTACATACTTTACAGGAAGTCCCCTGACTGGAGGCCCCCTGACCTGACTGCATTCTACGTTGACGTAGGCGACTTCAGAGGGAGGAAGATGGAGTGCATGAGGGCCCACGAGTCCCAGCTCAGGTACATGACGAAAGATTACATAGAGGAACACTTTGAGGTTGAGTGCGAGGCCTACTACAGCAGGGGCGAGCCGCCGCAGCTCCTGAGGGACCTTCAGGGCAGCTGCCCGGGACCGCTTAGGCCCACCTCTTAGCCGATTTAACAGGGCCGCGCCTCAGCTGCGAGGTTAACGGTGGGTACAATGGTGAGGTACCGGCCGGAGGACAGGCTGGCCGCCGGGGTCCCCCTTGGGGGCATCGGGGCCAGCAAGGTGGAACTTGACAACGTTGGGAGGCTGGTTAACGCCGTCTTTAACTCCAACTGGGACAGGCCCCTTAACATGGAGGCCTTCCACGTCCTTGTCATGCCGGACGAGGGAGGCCCCTTCTTCGCGCAGCACGCGAGGGCCTTGGAGCCGCTCTCGCGCCTTGGCCTGCTGGGCCTCGAGGGGGCTGAGCTTGAGGGCCTCTGGCCCTTCGCCTTCTACAGGGGCGCGTCTGGCCGGTATGAGGTCGAAGTGAAGGCCTTCACCTCCATAGTCCCCGACGACCTGAGGAGGTGGTCCTACGCCCTGTACGCCTACGCCGAGGCCAGGAGCCCGCTGAGGGAGGGCTGCAGGGTCAGGAGGTTTAAGGGGGCCGTGGCCCTGGAGCTCAACGACGAGAGGTACGTCAAGGCGTGGATAATGCTCAGGGGCGCTCCAGCAGACGACAACATGGCTGTCGTTGGAGAGCTGGCCGGGCCCGAGGAGGAGCTCATAGCCTCCCTCGTGCCGGAGTTCAGCAGGGTAAAGCTTGAGCCTGTCCCGTGAGCTCAGAGCTCAACCACGTCGCCCTCGCCTACCTTGACCTCCCTGAGGGCGCCGTCATAGTATATCAGCGTCCCGGGCGCCCTGGCCCTCACCTTATTTCCCTCAACGGTAACGCCGGCGGGCGGCACCAGGAGCTCAGCTATGCCTATCACGGCGACGCCGTTAACCACGGGGGAGAGGGTCACCAGCTCCGCCTCGAGCTCCCCGAGCTCCAGGTCAACGCCCTCGGGGCCGCTGATGACCCCAGCCTCGCCCATGACGGACTTGTAGTAGGCAAGCCTCTCGGCGGCCGGCGGCCTCGGCAGGTAAGACGGCATGAGGGCCTCCCTGACCCTCGAGCCCCTCCTGGTCACGTTGAAGGCCCCGACGACCGGGACCCCGGAGGCCGTGGAGGCTATCTTCAGCAGCGCGTCCTCGTTGTAGGGGTCCCTGAGCAGCACGTCCCTGGTGACGAGGCCGGGCTCGTCAGCTACCGCCAGGGTGCCGTCGGGCAGGGTCAGCCTCCTCAGCACGTCCACGTTTGTCCTGTCCGGGAACCTGTCGGTTATGTAAACAGGCCCGCCGCTCACGGCCGCGGCCACGGCGTAGGCGAGGGCGCCCTGGTCGTAGGACATGAACATGTCGTAGTCGGGGTAAAGCACCGGCGAGAGGAAGGTGCCGGCGTACGCGCTGAACATTATGTGCAGCTTGGCCCCAGCCCTCCAGAACGGTATGTAGTCCACCGAGGCCCTGGCGACCGCCGCCTCTGAGAAGTTAGAGTAGGCCTCGGGCACAAGGGCCATGCACATAAGCAGCTCGAGACCCCTCCTTGAAGCCGCGGACTGAAGCGCGTCCTCGATGTACCCTGCCGCCTCAGCTGATGGCACATCAACGTAGCCGTCGTGGAGCCAGACCTGGTTGTCAACCTTGACCAGGCTGACCCCCTGCGATGCCATCCAGCCCAGGTAGTCCTCGTAGAACTCGATGGTCGAGCTCGGCCTCACGAAGTGGCCGTCCCTGACCTTCACCCTGTGGTAGCGGCCCGCCAGGCCCTCTGACAGGCTCCCCCAGTAGCCGTTTATCGTGGTCCACAGGCCCACCCTGAGCCCCATGGACTTGAGCTCCTCGGCCAGGCCCCTGAGCCCCCCTGGGAACTTTGAGCTGTCCGCCGAGAACTCCCTGAGCGACCTACCCTCCAGGGACTCCCAGCCGTCGTCAACAAGCGCCCAGCCGAGCCTCACGCCCCTGGCGAGCAGGGAGCTTACGGTGGCCTTAACGCCGGCCTCGGTAACGTTGCCCAGGAACGCGTTCCAGGAGCACCAGCCGAGCCTCCTTGAGAACGGGGGCCTGGGCTTCTGGGACCTCAGCCTTACCCTGGCGCGCCCCGAGGCCCTGGCCCACGCCCGGGCTACGGCTTCATATGGGTCGTCTGAAGTGGCGTAGGCCAGCACGTGGCCAGAGGCCGAGGCGGCCGGGGAGCCCAGGTAAACCGAGAGCCTGGGCCCCGGGCCCAGGTAGCCCGTGAGCTGGCCCGAAGAAATGGCCACTATGGAAAGCCACCTGCCGCCCTCGACGGCCAGCAGGCCGGCCGTCAGGGGAGGTATCGAGCCCTCGCCCTTAATCCATATGGGGTAGAGCCACGGCGCCGGCCTCCCTCCCCTGAACTCCCTGGGCGGGTACTCGACGTCGTCAGGGGGCCTCTCAGCCGAGGGGGCGGCCCCCGCCCCGAGCTGGTTGTAGTACCTGAAGCCAACGGCGTAGGCGGACTCAGGGGCGGGGTCGTTGGTGAGCGCCAGGCCCCTGCGGAGCTTAAGTTGGAGCCCCAGCTCGAGGGGCCATGAACTGTCGAGCCCCCTGCGCTGGGTCAGCCTGACCAGCAGTGAGCCGCCATCATCTATAACCTCGACCTCGGCGGAGGGGCACCTGAACCTCCCCTCGGCCCCCTCGCAGGCCTCCTCGCCGTCGGGCCCCCCGACGACGACCTCCCTGACCCCTAAAGTCATAAGTTTGTCCATGTAAAGGTGCGCGCCTCCTGTATAAAATATTGATCGACCTTTGATGGGGCCCGCGCCGCCTGGCTCTCTCACAGCAAGACTTCCAGTAGGCCCTTTGGACTCTCCTCCATTATGCTCACTTACAGGCCCTGGGAACCAACAGCCCCTGGTAGGTCCACCCTGAGCACGCCGTGCCCGCGCTGCATGGCAACGTTAAGAACAGGTATTCTCATTTATAAGGGCCTCGAGCCTTCATCGCTGACTTCTTTTTTAAGTTACGTGAGGTTTAACCACCGCGGGCGACAGTCTTGAGCCGCGCGCACCTGATAATAGTCCTCCTGTTGGCTTTGGTTCTCCTGGCGCCTCAGCCGCGCGCCTCAGGCCTTCACGTGAGCAGGCCCTTACTGCCAAGGCTTCCCGTGGCGCCCTTCCCTGAGGCCGCCACCGAGTATGCCTGGGCCATTGGTATAAACGACAACGGCACCGCGCTCATTAACGGCAGCCCGGTTAACTACTATTACACAGCTCACTCCCTGATGGGCGTCTTCAACTTCTACGGCGGCTCCTTCTACTCGGGCCCGCCAGTCCAGGCAAACTGGTCCTCGGTGCAGCTCAACGCTAACTTCAACGTGACGCCTGACTTGGTGCTCTGGGCCCAGGACGTGATAGCAATCTACGCCGCTGGCCACGGCACCTACTACGTGGCTATAGTGGACAACCTGTGGAACGCCACCAACCCGGCCGTGCTCAGCGCCAGCGGCAACGGGAACATAAGCAGCTACCAGGGGGAGCAGTACTACGCCTATGTCTACCCGGTCTACTTTGAGACCACCGAGCCGTTCCACGTCTACGTCATGATGAACGTCAGCGTCAACGCGGCCATGGAGCCCGTGCTCTACATGTACTTCAGGTTCGTGAACTCAACCTACGACAGCGGCTGGGTGCTCTACGACACCATAACAGTGAACGAGACAGCGTCCAACGACAACCCGACCTTCCTCGCGGGCAGTGTGCCTGGCGTCGCCAGCTACTACGGCTACCCCTACGTAATACAGTTCGTCACGGCCGGCGGCGGGGGAGGGTCCACGCTTTACGCATACTCATGGGACGCCAGCATGATGCTTTACTACAGGTACCACGACAGGTTCTACGCCGTGCCAGGGGCCTTCTCCATGAGGCCGTACTATTTCTCCGGAGGAGTGACGACCGAGAACGTCAGCGCGGTGCAGGGCATAGCGGAGTACTACTATGACGGCCTCGTGTACCAGGTCTCCGGCGGCAGCTCCCAGGAGGCCCTCTGGCAGGCCTCTGCAGGCAGCTACTCTCACGCCCCTGACGAGGTCTCCGTCAACCTGACGCCCGCTGGCGCCCTGTGGGTTGTAAGCGTCAGGGGCATGAACGTGAGCTTCTCAAGGACTTTAGTGGTCACGTCGCCTCAGGCCTCAATTCAGGTGCCCCCAGGCGAGTATAATGTAAC
>NZ_JBMFJI010000035.1:0-8821 GCF_049973875.1 Acidilobus sp. | reverse complement strand
GGGAGGGCGGCCCGCTTTGGTGCCGCGGCGGAGGCTGACCGTCAGCGGCCCTCAAGTCCCAGGAGCTGCATGAGGCGCTCCTCGTCATCCTTGACTCTCATGCTGAGGGAGTTTCGTGCCGTTAGGTCTCGCTCGAGGAGCCGGCATTATCATAGCTGGTGATGGCCTGGGCAGCACGCATTTCACCGCTCAAGGAGACGCGGTCTACGTTAGAAGAAGACTTTTAATCCTTGTATTTCGCTAAAGTCGCAGAGAAAGCCATGGGCTCTGTTCTGGCCTCGGACGAGAGCAGGGGCAGTGAGTGGATATCGCAGGTGAGGGTGAACAGGGTCAGAGGGGTGAGCCTAAACCTTGAGCTGAGGCCCGCCAAGGTAAACATAATCGTGGGCTGTAACGGCTCCTACAAGACCTCGCTCCTGGAGGCCCTTGCCGTGGCCCTCCTGACGTCTGACGTGGACGCGGACCTCAGCAAGTACCCGCCCCTCCTCACGCTCCTCAGCACCATGAGGATGGACCCCGCCTGGGCGTTGAACCTCTCCGAGCTGGACATGGACGTTTCGGTGGACGGGGTTGACGTCAGGTCGGTCGGCAGGGACGAGATACTTAAGGTGCCCTCCCCAGCCCAGTCCCCCGTCATGACCTTCGGGTTTAAGGCTTACTATAACGGCGAGGAGTTCTCTTCGCTAAGGATTGACGTCACCCTGCCGCCTGGCCAGCCCCCAGCCGTGAGCGTGACGAAGAACCTGGCGTGGGACAGGGTTATGAAGTACTTCGCCCGCAGGAGGCCCCCGAGGAGCTACGTCGGGCTCGGGGTCCCCAACCCCGTGGGCCAGGACTTCGTTAAGGCGGTCTCCGCCGTGACGGACTACGCCAGGGCCAGGAAGCTCCTGGAGGCCTTTAATATTGACTTCCTCGGCGTTAAATATGACAGCCTCGGCAACCCCTACCTTGAGGTCCGCCTGGGCAGCTCCACGCTCCACGCCCAGTACGCGGGGGGCGGGTTCGTGACGCTGGCTCTGATGGCCTTGGCGGCCACCAAGGACGTGGTCCTCTTCGACACCCCTGAGCAGCACATGCACCCGTCCCTCCTGTCGGACGCTGTTGACATAGTTGCGGCCTCCGCCTCGCAGTGGTTCATAGCCACCCAGAGCGTTGAGCTGGTGAGGGAGGTGCTGAGGAGGGACGAGCTGGTAAAGGAGGCGCAGGTGGTCTGGCTCTCGAGGAGGCCGAGCTTCAGAGTAATGGACGGCGAGAGGGCGGCAAGGGAGCTCTTCGAGCTTGACTGGGACCTGAGGGGGCCCTGCTAGCCTTGAAGGGCAGGAAGGAAGTCCTCATCCTTGTCGAGGGAAGCATGGACTTGTTATTCGTGTCGGGGATCATCAAGGACGTCGTTGGACAGAACCTGGCCAACAACAATAATAGGGACGATAGGGCGACATATGGCATACACTGCTACTATAAGGAACTCAAGAGCCATGATGTCACGCTTTACCTCTGCAGCGTCGGGGGCAAGGATAACTTGGAGAATGTCTTTGCCGAGAAGATCTGTGAGGCGGAAGATAGAACCGATAGGATCTACCTGCTTATGGACTCTGATGCTAAGGACAAAGTGACCAGCGTAGTTAACAAAATTAGGGCAGGGGGTCTGCCCCCCTGCAACAAAAGCGTTGCAGAAAGGATTGCCATCTACTACGTCGGCAGGAACAACTTGGACCACCTAATCTATGACGTTGTCAAAGATGTTGTAGCTGACAAGCTGGACCCCCGCCTTAGGGATATTGTTGAGGAGGAGGCTAACAACAAAGATGGAAAGAAAAAGGTCTACCTGGTGCAGTACATAGCCAGGAAGGTGCGGGAGGAGGGCAGCAGCGACTTCTGGTTCGACCTTGGATCCTTTGCCAAGTACCTGGCAGAAAATTACAGGGGCCAGTTCCTTGATAGGGACGAGGGCCTCCATAGATTCGTTGACGATTTAAAAACCACCTTGGATAAGTTAAGGAGGAACTCAGGGGACATCTCTATCACTTCATAAAAAGGCGCCGAGCGCGTGGTTACGGCTGAGCGGGCCTGCAGGGTCAGCGATAGAAGCCCCAGCTGAACGCGGCTTCAACATGATGCCCACGGCCAGAGGGCCCTCGCCTTGGGTCGTCCGTAAAGTGAAGCTCACGCTCCAGGACTCAGGGGTCCCTGGCCTTTGTCCTTGGCCGTCAAAAGGGTATTGCCGTGGCCAGCGCCGCGTGTCGCTGTCTTTCAACCCCGTTAGTCGGACCCCACGTAAGCCCGCCTCTGAGGACCTTCCTGATGGAGGGCCTCTCCCCCTCGGCCTCAGCGACAGTCCTGCCGGACGCGCCGAGCAGGTCGTCATAAAGCCTGATCAGGGGCCAGGCGCTCTCCCTCACGCCCACAAGGCAGCTGAGGAGCCGCGCCACGGACTCCTTAGTGAAGGAGCTGTAGGCCTGGGCCGCCGTCGCGTCCAGGCCGAGGTCTTAGCGGTGAGCACGGCGTTACGCTGACATACCTAGCAGCGAAGGCTTGAAGGACAGCGACGGCCCCACTGCACAACTTCAGTGAGGGCCCCCGCGGCGCCGCAGTTGTCGTGCCATCATGACGTGAGCCTCCGCGCGGCCCAGCATGGCTCTTCCTCTACTTAAGCTTTGAGGCGGCGCTGCGGAGCATGAAGTACGACGCCAGCAGCAGCGCCATTATAATGAAGAGGGCGACCTCAATGAGGTCGCCGGCGGTGCTAAGGTTCATAGCCGGGACCGCCAAGGCCATCATGAAGGCGAAGAAGAGGCCAACTAGCACGTCCCTGCCCGCCCTGGCGTAGTATCTCCTCTTCACCACGCTGCTCGGGCTGGAGTGGTCCTTCGAGATGGATTTGTTGGCATTCGTCACCGCAATAACCATGATAAGGCTCATGATGAACAGGAACCCAGAGCTTCGGCATCGCGAAGGCCGTGAAGAAGGAGATCAGCAGCATGGGTCACAGGAGGACGAGGGCCCATTGTTTATCTTCCTCGCCCTCCCCGCGCGAATGAAGGCAACCCTGGCCAGGTCGATAGCCCGCGCCGTTGCGGTCCACGTCGTCTGCGGCGGCCCGCTCGTCTCGGTGGGCATAGCAGTCGCGGCTACAGAGTATGGAACTCCCCCACGCCTGTCCCCATCCCAGGGAACGCTATCGAGGAGAGACCTAGCTCCTCGGCCAGCTTGAGGGCTGCCCTCATTGCGGGCCTCATGTTCTCCTCGCCTATTCTGGAGGCCGGGTAGCGCATCGTGGGGACGTGTATGACGAACCTCGCCTTCAGCCTGCCGACCCCTGTAACGATGGCGTTTCCAACCTCAACGGGAGCCTTGGACATGGCCTCCTGTTCTATTGACGCTCCTCCCTTCCTCTTAATGGCGCCGGCCACGCCGCCCCCCATTATCATGAATGAGTTGGCCGGTTGACAATAACGTCGACGACCTCTTCAGTTATGTCCCCCCCGCTTCACGATAACCTCAACGCCCCTATAGTTAACGGCAAGCAACGAGCTACCCTCGCAGAACCTGGACGATCACTAATAAAATATGTTGCTGTAGGCCCCAGGACCCCGGAGGTCTTACGAGCTCTGCCTCACCTCCATTTCCTTTATCTCATCGGTTGCCTTGGACTTAAGCTCATCAAGTCTGTCCAAGATCTGGTAGAGGTCCTTAAGCTCCGTCACCATGAACTTGACGTGACCCTTGAGCGCCTTGTAGGCGTTCTCGCTCAAGGTGTCATCCCTTACTATCACTGCTGAGGCCCCTAGCTCAAGTATCCCCTGGATCGCTGCCTCCTCGCCGAACTTGGGGGCCGGGTTCTCGTACTGCTCTACGACCTTTTGCTCCTCATCGATTATCGCCAGGACATCTGCGTCCTTCAGGGGCCTGAGGACGAAGTCCTCAGCCCCATAAAACAGCGCTATCCTTAACCTATTGTATCTCCTAGCCTGCTGGCCGCCCCCAGCCTTCCCCTGCTGGGGGGCCTTGAGGGCCCCAGCCGCGGCCATGTCTACTATGTCCCTCAGCACCCTCGCAGCTGCCGGGGGCGGGGGGCCTTCGCTGGTGCCCTTCAGCGCCTCCGAGACGCGCCTCATAACGTCGCCCGCCGTGTCGTTTTGCTTGAGCGAGGCCGCCACGAGCACGGCTATCGGGGGCTCCCTCACGCATGAGCCGTCGGGCAGGCACACCTCGACAACAGGCCACCCCTCCCTCACCTGCACGCCGCTCACGTTTAAGACCAGGTCGGGGCTGACCTCGGGCGACAGGGACCTCACCTTGGCCGCGTAGGCCTCGGCGGAGCTGGCGTAGTCCGCCACCTCCTTCAGGAGCTGAGGCGTCAGCTCAGCCCCCCTGAGGTCTGGCGGGGGGCCAGGGGGAGGGGGAAGCCCGAGCGCTGTAGCCACCTCAGAGGCCCTCCTGTATGAAGCTGCCATGCCCGACAGCGCGGCAAAGGCCTCGGACAGCGCGGCGTAGGCAGAGAACGCCACGTCCACGGCGGCCCTCTCGTCCCTGACGTCAACGAACACGCCATCCCGGGCGTCCCTGTAGGCCTCGCTGGCCAGCCCGAGCACTCCCCAGCACGTCACAGGCCTGGGAGGGGCCCACAGGGCCACGGCGGCCCTGCCCCTGAAGCCGAGCTCCCTGGCCCTGTACGCCAGCCTCCAGTACTGGGACACGCGGGCCCCCGCCAGCGCGGGGAGCACGAGGACGGCGGAGAGCACGGGGTCCTCCTCCACAATGGAGGGCGACCTGAGGCCGAGGAGCTCCCCGGGCTGCTTCTTGAGCTGCCCGGCCAGGGCCTCAAGGAACCTGCCGCTGTCCCCGACGGCTGAGGCCAGCTTGCCCGACAGCATGAGGTCCACTATCATGTCCGGGCCGTGAAAGCCCCTCAGCCTCTCGGACTTGTCGTAGTCGCCCGCGGCGCACAGGCCCCTGGCGGCCGTCTTGAGGTCCCTGGAAAGGGCCGTCAGCCTGCCCCTGAAGCCCTCGCCCGCCAGGGCCGAGGCGGCCTCCTTGACGTCCCCCGCGGACCTCACGCCGAGGCTTGAGAGGTAGAAGGCCGCCGCCTCCTGGGCCCAGCCGCGGGCCACGTCAACGGCCACAGCTATGGTCAGGGCCCTCTCCACGAGCTCGATGCTGTCGTTAACGCTGGTGGGCTCGCCCACCTCGCAGAGTCTGCTCAGCTCCCTGACCCCTGTCGCCGGCAGTTCGCTGGTGCAGGCGGCGCTTATGTACCGCCTGGAGTCGGCCACCATGTAGCTCCTGAGGCCCGTGGCCCTCCTCCTTATGTCCTCCACTGATATGTGGTAGTCCCTCAGGAGCCTTGACAGCTCCCTCGCGTCCCTCGCGCCCCTCACTACTGACTTCAGCTCGTCGTAGGCCGTCACGAGGTCCCTCATCTCATTCATGCGGTCCTTAAAGACAGCGCTGAGGGGAGGGGAGGGGTTGTGAAGGACGTCATCCAGGTACTCCAGGAACGCCTCCTCCTCGCCCAGGCCGAGGGACGCGGACACTTCTACCACTTCTGTCAGCCGTAGGCGTTGATGAACTCCTCAGCCATCTCAGTGGCCTTACGCTGGACAGTTATAATTGAGTTCCTGAGCTCCTGGAGCTCCCTCAGGGCGAAGTAGTCCCCCTTCTTAGACGCCTCGACCTCGGAAAGCTTCGTCAGGGTGGCCTCCAGGCTGTTGGCCGCGCTTGAGAGCACGTTGTAGACGTCCGACACCGTCTCCTTTATTCCCAGGAGCGCCCTGTCTATGACCTCGCTCCTGGCGACCCTGTTAGCCTCGGCTATTTTGTCTATGTCAGCCTTAACCTTGGGCACCTCCAGCGACGCTATGTCCTCGGCCAGCCTGCTTATCTTCTCCATGGGGACCGCGGTGCCGCCCTTTGAAAGCATGTCAATGGCGCTTGAGGCCTCCTTCATGTAGCTGTCGAAGGCGTTCCTTATCCCGGCGAGCCCCTCGTAGACGAACGCCAGCCTCAGGACCCCCCACATGTCTATGTAGTCAAGCTCCGGGTCGTAGCTTGACCAGAATTCAACTACCCTCTTCACGCCCTCCGCCGGCGACATGCCGCTCACCCTGACGCCCGTCAGGTCCTCGAAGTCCTTGAAGTCGCCGTAGAAGAGTGAGTGGTGAAGGCCTATGTTCTTCTGGAGCTTCAGCTGCTCGTAGCTCCTCTTCAGGTAGCTGAGGTCTGTGAAGACGTAGTCCCCCTTCCCAGCTACGCTCCACAGGTATATCCCGTGGATTATCCTGTAAGACGATATCGAGAACTTCTTAGCGGGGACGTAGCCCAGCCTGAAGGCGGGGTTGGAGGCCTTGCTCTGCAGGGCGAGGGTTATGGTCTTCTCGGTAGGGAAGTCGGCAGTTGACACGTTCTCAGGCGCCGTGGTGACGAGCTGCAGTATGTTCCTTATGGGGGGAGTGTAGACCACGCCCTCCCTCGCCAGGTCGGGGTTGTACTTCCTCACGAACTCTATGAAGGAGCTGGTGCTCCCTATGGGGGCCTTTATCAGGTCATAGTTGAGGTTGGTCATGGTCTGCCCGACCCCAGCCAGGGTGCCCGAGAGGTTGGTGAGCGCCGACTTGAAGGCGTCCTGCAGCCCCAGCCTGGTTATCATGCCGTAGAGGTTGGCCGTCTGCAGCTGGCCCACGTCTATGTCATCAGGTGACTTCACGGGGAACACGTACTCGATGGACGATATGGGCGGCGACCTGAGGAAGCTTATCGTTTCCGAGACGGCCGCCCTGAACTCCGACACCCGCCTGCTCAGCTCTGGGTACCCCAGGGACTCGGACTGCGACATGAGCCTCTTGTAGTCGCCCTCCAGCGACGCCGCGGTCACTGCGCCCGTCGAGAGGTCTGACTTGATGGAGAGCAGGTCCTTCATCATGTCCTGCTTCTTCCTCTCGAAGTTGGGGTACATGAGCGCTGACTGCATGTCCCTGTAAAGGGCGTCTATGTCATTTAGTATGCCGGACACGTCCGACTTGAGGGTGTTGAGCGAGGCCTCAGCGTCGCTGAGGGTGTTCCTGATGTCCTTCTCCCTCGACTCAACCTCGCTGAGCACGGGCTCGCCAACCAGCTTGAGCCACGAGAGCTTCGACGCCGGGAAGTAGATCTCGTACCTGCTGAAGGTCAGGAGGTCTATGGGCTGCAGGTACGTCCTCAGGTCCTCCAGGTCGAAGGTGTGGGCGAAGGCGGTCCCCTGCTCGACCCCCTTGCCCTCGCCCTTCCTAGGCGCCCCTGAGGTGCCCAGGTCGAACAGGAACCTTGAGATGGCGAGGCCCATCATGAGGTCCACGTTCCTGACCGGCTTCTCCCTGCTCACCAGGAAGAAGAAGTCGAACGGGTAGTTCATGCCCTGCGAGGAGCCGTGCTTCAGGAGGTAGACCAGCTCCTTGATGGCCGCGTAGGCGTTGGCATGGTTGACCGCGGACTCGTCCTCCTTAGGTATGACGCTCACGCCAGCCACTATTGGGTCGACGCCCGTCAGGTCCTTAACGGCCTTCTTGAGGTCCATGGTTATCTTGAGGAACGACCCCGAGCCGGTCCCCCCTCCGAGCGAGGTCAGGACTACGATCATGGTGCCTGAGTACCCCGTTGCCGACTTGAGGGATTCCAGCCTGTGCTTGACCTCGTCTATGAACGCGCTCCTGATTGCATTGTAGGCCGCGAGGCCCGCGAACCTGAGGTTCCCTGCGGCCTGGACCGGTATCTCGGACTCCTGGTAGAGGCCCGATATCCAGGGGTTGGTGAACCTTATGGAGTCCGGGGTCATGGCCTCGTAGTGGTTGAAGACGTAAAGCTTCGGCGCGACCTCCGTGCCCTCGTACTGCTTCCTCAGCCTCTCCGCGTTGGAGGAGTTGAGGTCGAAGAAGACGAAGAGGAAGGGGTTGGTGGGCTCGTCCTTTATCGCCCCCTGCGAGCGCAGGTACTCTATGTAGCTCTCCAGGAGGGCTGAACCCCCGCCCCCTATGCCGACGATCACGTAGTTAACCTTGGGTATTGAGAACTCCGGCATGGTTGGGCGCTCGTTCACGCCCTTGATGATCACGTCCGGGTTCCTGTCGGCTATGTCCTTCAGCTGCGTGGACCTCTCTATGAGCGCCCTCGTGCTTGATATGTTATCCCCTATCTTCTTCAGCCTGTCCGACAGCGAGGAGGCGTCCGTGCGGGCCTTGTTGTACCTCAGCTTTACGTTGTTGTACCTGTTAGCCAGCGACTGGTACTGCCTGTACTTGCCGTAGAACATGGCGAGGGGCACTACCAGGAGCACCACGCTTATGCCGAGCAGCACGGAGTAGATGACGTAGAGCAGCACGGTGGGCAGCGCGGCGAGCCCCGGCGACATGAACGAGTATATGGCAACCCCCAGCAGCGTGAGCACGGACCAGGCCACGGTGTAGGCGATGTTAATGATGCTGATCCCTGACTCCTTGATTATTATCTTGCCCGTCAGCATCCACAGGGCTACGAACTCCAGCGCGGCGAGACCTATGCTTATTATTCCGGCGTAGGAGAAGAGGGCCGGCACTAAAAGACTTCCCATTTGTTTTTCACTCTCTGCCAAATAAGTTGTGCGTTAATTATGGCATAAAAAACTTTTGATATTTCCTATAAAAATATGTTATATATTTGTGCCTGAGGGCAAAGCCCTGCCGAATCAGGGGTCGGACTTTCACTGAGGCTTCATGAACTTTTGCTCAGCCTCTCGCCCTCATCCCCCCTGTCCGACTCCCCGCGCCGTCTACGGGAGCGGCAGTTGAGCCACTCCCCTCGAGGACGCGGGGAG
>NZ_JBMFJI010000034.1:0-8984 GCF_049973875.1 Acidilobus sp. | reverse complement strand
CGGCGGGGGCAGGGTCTACTACCAGGTCGACCTGGGGTCCATAGCCCAGGACCTCGGCTGCAGGCCGACACAGGACCTCTCCTGCTGGGTCCCCGACCTGGTGGTGAGGCTCTCGGGCGGCGGGCTAGCGGTGGTGGAGGTGAAGGCGTCGGACGTCGAGGATTACATCGTGGACGGCCTCCGCCAGGCCAAGGGCTACGTCCACGCGCTGGGGAGGGCCGGCTGCGGCGGCTCTGAGCCGATGGCGGCGCTGCTGTACTACACCACGGCCGAGGAGGCCAACGTGGAAAGCGACGAGTGCGCCGACGTGCTGGGCGTCAGGGCCGCCGGACTCAGCATGAGAGTCAAGGATGACGAGGAGCGCCTCCTGCGGCTCCTGGGACTTGAGGGCCGCTGACGTTCAGCCTCCGCCGCGGGGGAGGTCGCCGACCCTGGCCGGGAGCGCCAGGGCGGGGTGGAGGGGCGTCGAGAGCCTGCCCCACGGCTTCTAGCCGTAGATTACCTCGGGGCACCCGAGACCCTCGCGCGGGTCCCTGGCCTCGACCGACGAGCAGCGGCCCTCAGGGCGTATGGGCACACCCTCATCGTCACCTCGTCGGGAGCCGGAGGAGGCGTTCCAGGGGTCTGGGCCCAGGGCCGCGCCGAGGCCCTGCGACGAGCCCAGCGGCCTCAGGCCCTCCCGGCGCTCCAAGGCGTCCTGCAGAGAGTATGGCGCTAGGGAGACGTCGCCTACGTTGATTGACGTAGCCGCGGCTGTGAGCGAGGAGATGACTGACTCTATAGGCCTCCCGTGGAGACCCGCCAGGGCCCTCACCACGCCTCGCGGGACGCAGCGCCCTGGGGGAGAGCCTGGAGGCCCTCCTCACGGACAGCCTTATGCTTGACAGCCGCCCCTGAGACGATACGCTGAGCGCCAGCACGGCCCTATCGTCAACTTATGGGGGCCAACGCCGAGAACCCTAGCGTCACAGGGACCGCCAGCGAGAGGGCCGAGGCGCCCTCGACCTTGGCGGGGGCCCCATTAAGCAGGGGGCTGGCCCGCCCCAGGCACGAAAAGTTGAAGGCCAAAGACGCTGCACTAAAGACTAGATTTTGAGGACCTTATTCTTATTCCGTAGCCTGTCTATCATCTCCTGACTTATGTATATCACGTTCTTTACTATGGCCTCGTTATTCTCCTTTATACTTCTTTTAATTGTTTCCTCCGTTAAGGCCTTCTCCCACCTCTCCTCCAACAGCGCCCTGGCCGAAACTATGAAGGCTTCAGGGTTGCTAGGGGCGCCCTTAACTACAGCGACCAGGTACTTGTCCATGTGGTCAATGAGAAACCTCCTCTCGTTGTCAGTTAAAGGCGGAGTCTCGCTTTCCTTGCTGATGGTCTTAACCTCGATATAATAATCCTCACTCTCCTCTTTTTTGTTCTCATCCGTTGAGACTTTTGAGACCGTAAGCAGTATGTCGTAACCCGAGTCCTGAGAGGAGACTCCTTTTACCTCCTTCACCTCGAAGGTGACGTTGCCAATGGTTATCTTATTAGTTTGGGGGGACTCTGCTAGCTCCTTGAGCCTCCTCTTTACGTACTCCTCCCCAAACTTCCCGAGGGTCTGCGATATGCGGGACCTAACTTCGGGACTCTTCATGACGTCTTCAATCGCCGTGGCCCCGCCGGCCGCCTTGCAGCCTTCGTATAAGTCCTTGAGGTACTTCATGTACTTAACATAGTCCATTACATTGTTGGTGCCGCCCGCGCCAAGCGATGAGACCGCCGCCTCCACTAACTTATTAATCAGGTCCTTAGCCGTATCCTTGTCCTCGCAGAGCCTCGGCCCCCTCACCTTGGCGGCCCTCAGCAAGCTTGTTAGTTCTCCCTCGTTCCCATTAAGGGCATCGAGGTAGGGTCTGTCGTCCACAAACTTGATTCCCAGCTTCATGAGGTCGCTCTTAGCTTCATTTGACCCCCCGAGCAGTCTCAACACGTCATGTGCGTAGAGGTTAGTTGACTGCTCAAGCTCCCCACCCTCGCTTAACATCCATATTCCTTTGTCACCTCCAAGTGACGGGTAGTAGGCAAACGCAAAGGCCGTCAGCGCGGGGAGGTGCTCCTTTACGATCGAGCTTTTCTGTTTGCCAGCGAGGGAGGGGTCGTCACTCACGATAAGGAGTTTCTGCAAGAGCAGCCACGCGAACCCCTTCAGGTCTTTCTTCTTAATTGCTCCAAGATCTTCAAGCCGCGTAAGCAGTTTCTGGGCTTCCTGCTCGCCTAGGACCTCAACGGCTACCTTAATGAACTCGTCGTCAAGGAATTTCTCTCCTGACAGCTGGGATATCTGCCGCCTGTAGCCTAATATGATGTCCCTGAACCGCGAGAGGCCCTGCGAGAGCGGCTCGTTAACGTAGTACAGCGGTCCTGGGCCCTCAACGTTGCCGTCAATGTCTGGCAATATGATTATGCTCGGAATTATACTCGGATTCAGCCTGTTTTTGTCAAGCAGCTCTTTGTACAGTTTGACCAGCAGGTAATAGTACAGTTTGACCAGGAGCTTATACGTTCTCAGCCTGTCTTTCTTTAGCATGTTACCTATTAGCTGTTTGTTGAGCAGATCCTCAGCCTTACACTTAGTGATTTTTATTTTATTTGAAAGCTTCTGGTCCTTCGAGAGTGGGTAAAGCCTCCTGCCATTGAAGATATAGCTGAGGTCGTCCTCATCTATTAGGTTCTGTGCCAGCAGGTCGTATATAATGTTGTCTATACTATCGTCCTCGGGCTTGAAGACTTCATCGAGAGTCCTTGTGACCCCCTGCCAGTCGAGTACTACGAGCTTGGATGGCTGGTTCGTGTACTTATCTATGACATCCCACACGGAAGTCGTGGACGAGCCTCCGCAGTACGAGGAGTTCTTCAGTAGGTTTCTCATCTCAGGCCTGACGTTCTCGCTGTAGTCAAGAACCGCCAGATATGAGCCCTTGTAGTGATCCATGAGATATGGCAAGGAGTCTTCCAGAAGCTTACCTATCTCCCCCATGATCCATTTGTTCCACTCAGCCTCAAAGTTGATGGTCCTCCTCCCTGCCTGGAGGATGAAGTCGGCCTGTATGAGGAACCTGAGCCCGCTCTCAACCTCATCAAGCGGGAGGAACGAGTAAACTCCGAGAAGCTGGGACCCCCTCGGCCTCTTGATTTCGTCCTTTACCGGGTCAAGCTCAAACGCTATGGACACCTCCCTCGTCTTAACGTCCTCCCTGTTGGCGTTCCTGGTCTCCCTGTCTTGCTTTACGCAATCAGGTACTGAGACCTCCCTGCTGAAGACCAAGAACCTGCCCTCGTACTTCTGAGGCTGGCCCACGTCTCCCACGAGCGGCTTCTCAACCTCTAAAGTCCTGTACTTATAGACTGTGATGTCGTTAAACTTCTCTGGATCCCCCTCGAGGGACCACTCTATCACCCTCTGCCTGTTTGCTACGTAGTCGTAAATCTCGACCCTGTTTATGTACCTGAGGAAGAGGAACATGTGCCCCCTCAGCTTCTCATATATGGCCTTGCTGAGCTCCCCTGCAGTACCCCGATCCACGTAGACAGTGAACCTTGTCCACCCCCTCTCGAGGTCGCTGGGGGGCTGTACAGGTATTGGCGTCAGCTCCCACACTACATCCTCGGGCTTGACGTTAAGCTTGGAGAGCAGGCCCTTGAGGGAGGGGTCGTTGTACCAGGCGTCCCTGGAGAAGCTGAACGCCACTGCGTCGTCGCTGTCGTGGCGCCTTGAGGCCACGTCGACCCTGGCTGACACCTTGAAAACAGACTTCCACCCTATGCCTATGAACCCCTTGTAGCCGGCCGAGGGCCTCTTGCGCTGCCTTATGTAGCACAGGCTCCTTATGTCGTCCCTGTCTATGCTCTTCCCGTTGTTCTCTATGACTATCCTGTCGTTGAACACGTAGATCCTGAAGACCCCCTTGTCCTTACAGAGCTCGGGCTTGGCCTGGCAGAGCTCGAACCTAGCGTCCTCTGCGTTCTGGAGGAACTCCAGTACGAACTGATCTGAGGACATGAAGATATTCTTATATATTATCCCCACGGCGTTCTTGGCCGTGTCGTAGACGCCGGTCCTCTGCGAGGGCGAGGCCTGGGAGAGCCACTCTTTCATAACATCACACACAGGGGCGTAGGACTGCGACTGGCAGTAGGTCAGGTCGACAGCCAAATGGACGAACCCCCTTCAGGGTTAAGTACAGTTGATCAAGGAAAACGAAGACATATATAAGTTTTATAAGTTTTAACTACATTGCCGCGCTGGCAAGCCAGACAGCGGGGCGACCTCAGCTAAGTGCCTCCTCGACGGCAATAAGAGGTAGTTGTGGTGGCCTCAGCGTCGCGCGGCCTTTGGGCTCGAGAGGGACGCCAGCAATGCTGCTAGGACGCTCCTAAGGGTGCATGCCGCGTCCTTGGAACAGTGCGTCAAGAGCTTTTACATAACGTTTAGAGGATCCTCAAGTAAACCGTAGTATGTTCAAGGCCTGTAAAGACGTCTAGCAAATGAGGAAACAGCTGCGCATCAAAATGTCATCAGCAAACGAGTCTATTTAAAACTGCTATCCCTAAGGCATAACGTGGGTGCCTCCTAATTGTCTGCAGGTGAGGGTACCGCAGAAAAAGAATATTTAGGTGGCGTGCTCTCAAGGCTCTTAGAGTTGGCCTCTAATGGGAAACTAATGTTAAAACCGGGCTATGCGGTGGTGGGCGTTGCCGTCAGGACTGATGAGCATTATAATCAGCAGCGCATAGAGTTCTGGGATATTGGCGCTCGTAATGATGACCTTGGAATGATAGACCTGCACTTTCGGGACATAGGAGGCATTGGTAGCGCCGTGCACGTGCGCCTGGCACGAATACAACCCTTCTCCTTAGCAACATGTGGTGGCAGAGAGGGAACTCTCTGGGATATGCTAAATGACGTCACGCTAAAGCTTATAGACGGCTGTAAGAAAGATTCTAAAGTCCTGTATCCATGTCCAACAGATCTTAGTGAAATGGCCTTAAGGTTGTTTGATGAGAAGCCCAGTATTTTAAGCCGCGGCGCTCTATTGTTGACGGGCCCCTTTACGTCTGGGTTCAGCATTTTCATTCCACCTTACGAGGGCAACGCGCTGAAGAGTATAAGGGGACTTACAAAGTTAGGCCTCCTCTGGGAGCTATCGTTATTTGACGTCCTAAAGTCTGCGAACCTTGATAATTTGGCGGCAGAGCTGCAGAGCGCCATCTCCAGCTATTCTGATAAGGCTGGCAACGTTTTAGCTGGATGGGACTGGGACTCTAACGGACCTGCGCGTGTCAAGGACCTAGCTGAAAGTGGCTCCCTCTTAAAGATTTACCTGAACTTCTACTCCCTGTACCTCTTTGATGCTGAAAGACTGCTTACCCTGTTACCTGGTCCTAGAGCAGGATTTCCTTTTGGCGTGCCTGGCAGCTGGGACAACATCAAGGCGCTGGCAGACTTCTATGGGAGGGGGAAGGCCAGTAAACTGCTCGATTCTTCCGAGGTCACGTCTGGGGAGGACCTGCTTTGGCTGCTCCGGGAGAATGAAATAAAGGTAAACTGCATCAACGACCTTAGGCAGGTCCAGCAGGAGGGCCTGCAGAGGGCGGCCCTCTCGCTGTACATAGCCTCCAAGAACGCCTATCTGACCTTGCAGTTGTTAGTTCCGCTGCTGCTGCGGACCACTTGGATAATTAAGGACCCCATAGAGGCGCTCCTTTAAAGTACATGCTGCTTGGAGCCTTGAGTCGCAAAGCTCAGGGCCTCCTATTGACAGACCATTTTTCAGGACGTGGGGAGGGGGCCAACTATAATCGTTTTGCAGCATTCTATTATGATGAAGTTAGCCGCGCGGTGGGCGTTCGTCCCGCCGGTTAGGTCGAAGAGTTCATGTTCACCGATACTCTCAGACTCCTGTCGCGCTTTGCCGGCGCGAGGTCTAGCTAGTCCGTGGCCCTCCCTCAGGGCCCTCTGGAGCCATGTGAGCTGGCTTCCCCGGAACCTTCGACCCCAACCGTCTCGCCCCTGCCCCTCGCTGGTGAACGCCTGGGCCTACGGCTGAACCTTGTTGGGATCCTTAGCACGCCCGTCGGCCGACCCCATAGCCTTCCCACAGAGTTGGCCCCTAGTGGTGGCCCGCCGAGCGCCTTCAAAACGTGGGACGAGAGGGCCCAGGTGAGCCCCGCTCGGTGACGCGGGGGACTGAAACCGACACTGTGGCGCAGCGTCTGGAAACCAAAACATGGCGTTGAAACCCTATTATATAATATACAGGGTGTGATCCCCTACTACTCGGACAGCGGGGCGGCCCACCTGGTGGCACTGCTAACTAGCCGAGCACCTGGGGCGTGCTGGCGTGGGCCGCCGAGGCCGTCCTGGCTGGGGAGGAGAGAGGAACCTGGCGGTAGGGCCCCTGAACGTAATGAGGAGGGCTACATGATAATGCTCAACATAACTCCAGGCCTCACTTTCAATTCCATTGGACGGATTCCGGTCTTCACAGCCAAGAGCTCCAGGAGGGGCAGCCTGTGCGCTTTCAATTCCATTAGACGGATTCCCTCTGCCTTTCAAGCGTGCTGAAGGAGAACTTCCTGAGCTTTCAATTCCATTAGACGGATTCACACGCTCACCGAGCCCACCTCCACGCTGCCGCCCGCCGAGGCTTTCAATTCCATTAGACGGATTCCATCGCCTTGACCGTGAACCGCACATCCTCACAATCGTCGGGCTTTCAATTCCATTAGACGGATTCTACTCCGCATTCTTCACTAACCCACGCTCTGTGGCTACTTTCAATTCCATTAGACGGATTCCCACAGGACAGGGGAGGCTATAAAACTATCATGAAAGTCTTTCAATTCCATTAGACGGATTCCACGCTAAAGGAGCTCGTTGAAAAGATAAGGGAAAACGTGCTTTCAATTCCATTAGACGGATTCGGTTTCACCGGATCCTCAGTTGAAAGCCGAAGAAACAACTTTCAATTCCATTAGACGGATTCCTTGCAGAGGCCTGTGAGGCGTTCAAGCGTCTGTTGGTCGCTTTCAATTCCATTAGACGGATTCCTTGGGAAGGTTCTTAGGAATGCAAAGGGCCTTGACCTCCTTTCAATTCCATTAGACGGATTCCGGTCGCAATGGCCGCGGGGCCAGAGAAAAAGAGAAAGATACTTTCAATTCCATTAGACGGATTCCCTGGCTCGCCTCTGTCAGGCGTAATACCGTGGATATAACTTTCAATTCCATTAGACGGATTCCGACTCCAACTGCTCCTCGTACACGTACCTGCTGGCACTAACTTTCAATTCCATTAGACGGATTCGTCTATAACCCTCGCTAGCCCTTCCAGCGTCATTAACCGCCTTTCAATTCCATTAGACGGATTCGGACAGGGTATATAACATGTAGTATAGTAACCCCTGTCCATCTTCTTTCAATTCCATTAGACGGATTCCCATCCCACATTTCCATCCCTTCCATTTCGGGTCGCACTTAGTCTTTCAATTCCATTAGACGGATTCTTCATGATTCTAGCGAACAAAACCCCTGAATAATAGTTAGCTTTCAATTCCATTAGACGGATTCCTATGAAACTTTTCTAAAAGTTTTTTTAACCGCAGAGCTATCTTTCAATTCCATTAGACGGATTCCTCAACGAGCTGGAGGGTAAGGCCAGGGCCGTGATAGTCTTTCAATTCCATTAGACGGATTCACAGCGTAGGTGGCGCTGGTGGCCGATGACCCGACTGGCGCTTTCAATTCCATTAGACGGATTCTGATATCTCGGGGTCCAAGGCCTCGGCCACCCTCTCACCTTCCTCTTTCAATTCCATTAGACGGATTCGCCAAAAAACGGGTAACGGCACCCAGGGCACTGGCCCGCACTTTCAATTCCATTAGACGGATTCATGATTTGCACCCGGCACTGAAGGCCATTGAGAAGAGGGCTTTCAATTCCATTAGACGGATTCCCCGGGACTTCCCGTAACGGCATCTCCGCAAGGTCAAAGTAATTCTTTCAATTCCATTAGACGGATTCCTAAAATATTGCCGTCTTTATCCTTGACCACAATGATGTAGTCTTTCAATTCCATTAGACGGATTCCGTGTTCTCCACGTTGACGCCGACATTCCCGCTGGAGTCCCTTTCAATTCCATTAGACGGATTCTCCTTGTAAAGCGGGCTGGGGATGCCCAACGCTATGTAGTCCTTCTTTCAATTCCATTAGACGGATTCCCCTGTACCTCATGAAGTTCTTAACGAAGTTAAGCAGCCTTTCAATTCCATTAGACGGATTCCATAGGCTACTTTGTTTCTTCGTGGAGGGCCACAGCGTTCTTTCAATTCCATTAGACGGATTCTGAAGTTCCACGAGCTCCACCCCGACTACCCCATAGACATAACTTTCAATTCCATTAGACGGATTCCCTGAAGGCGAGGGCGTAAAAAGACATTTCTTTGTATTCAGCTTTCAATTCCATTAGACGGATTCCGATTGTGCGGGCTGTGAAGGCGGAGGACAGCATGAACTTTCAATTCCATTAGACGGATTCATGGTAATTGCCCACCACCCCGCTCACAGCGGCACGCTTTCAATTCCATTAGACGGATTCCGGTGCCCCTCCTCACGCCTACCCTCACAGGGGGCCTGGCTTTCAATTCCATTAGACGGATTCTGCTAACCAGCACTGGGAAGCCGCTGCCCTCCGCTATAAACTTTCAATTCCATTAGACGGATTCTTGACGCACATGTTAGCGGAGGCGCCATTGTAATAAACCTCTTTCAATTCCATTAGACGGATTCTATTCATGCAGGTCTTCGTTACAATAACGTTCACGTGATAACTTTCAATTCCATTAGACGGATTCAGAAGAGGCTAAAATAAAGTATAATGGACAGGAGAGTTACATCTTTCAATTCCATTAGACGGATTCTCCGTAGTCCACGGTAAC
>NZ_JBMFJI010000033.1:0-9480 GCF_049973875.1 Acidilobus sp. | reverse complement strand
GTGCGCGACTTTGCGCACCGAGAGGCCAACACAAAGGTCTTTTTTTGTGGTTGAGGGCTCCGCCAGGGAGGTCAACGGCGTCTCAGCGGCCCTGGCGGGGCTCTTCCTCGCGATTGGCGTCCTGGGGGCACTTATGATAGTCGAGGGCCACGGGCCCCTGTACTTGGCTGTAGGTATGGCTGCCCTGATAGCTGCGGCCCTCGACGTTCCTGTGCCCCTTTTACTTGTCACCAGCGTTAAGGGGGTCTGCGTTTCCCCCGGTTTTTTCCTCTCGAAGTCGGTACCCTCAGGGAAGAGCTCGGCCCCGCCAGGTTCACGCCGGCTGGGGCCCTGGAGTCCCTCCTCCTCAGGAGGGTCAGGCTTGCAAGGGGGTGTGTCGCCGTGAGCGAGCAGAGGCCGCAGGAGCAGCAGCCCCAGGGGACCCCCTCGGAGCTCAGGGACGTGGCTGAAATGCTAAGGGACGCGGCCGCCCAGCTCAGGTCAATTATAGACAGCCTCAACAACCCGCTGGCAGCCATAGCGGCCAACGCTATGCAGAGCCAGCAGGCGGCCCCCCAGCAGCCCCAGCCGAAGGAGCAGCGTCGCCAGGAGGCCGTGCAGGAGGCGGGGCCCACGGGTCCTGAGGAGGCCGTGGAGGCCGTCAGGCCTCAGCCTCGCCCTGAGCTGGCCCGCGGTGAGGCACGGGCGCAGCCCACGGCTCCTCTGGAAGCAGCGCGTCGCAGCGTTGCTATGCCTATGACTAACGTTGAGAGGGTAATGAGGCTCCTCAGTCTCTTCGCTGACATGAACATACTCTCAAACGACTTCTTCGAGAACGTTGTTAAGGCCATGAGCTCCCTCGGAGTGCTGAGCGACGGCGAGAGGGACGCCCTCGTCTACCTCCTAGACACGATGAAGCTCGGCGTCGAGAAGGGCCTCTCCCCCCAGGAGGTGGTATCCCTCCTGGCAATAATATTCAGCGAGGCCGGGGTTGACAACGACGAGGTGATAAGGAGCGGCCTGGCAAAGGTGATAGTGTCCAAGCTTAGGAGGCAGGACGAGTCGAGGTGAAGGGCCTTGAGCGAGGTTGCAATAAGTCACACAATCTTCATTATAGTCACTGTAATACTCGTGTCGGCCGTGAGCGCCGCTGTCATCCTTAAAACATACCAGATAATGAGCGCTTACTCGCAGAGGTCGAGCGCTGAGGCCCAGGCGCTTGAGACGCAGCTGACGCCTGTTTACGCCTACTACAACTCCACGGACTCATCATACTACGTCTTCATAAGGAACAGCGGGTACACCACGATAAGCAGTGCCGAGCTGAATTACATTGAAGTCTTCCTGGGACCTGCCAACGGGACCCTCAACATGTACCTCTACTCCCAGTCCGGCGGCCAGGGGACCTGGGGGCTCGTCGCCATGTACGGCTCCCAGGGGGGACAGCTGAGCCCCGGGGCCATGGCGGAGATAGTCGTGAGGACTGGGGTTAACTTCGGCAACACAGTGCACGTGGTCATATCTCTCCCCGACGGCCAGGACTTCAGCGCGTACCTCCAGTCGTCCCCTTAGGTGGGTTTCATGGGGCTTGAGGTAGCAGTAGGCATGGCAATAGCCGCCGTGGCCCTGGTCGTGGTCCTGGGCTCGCTTGCAGGGATGATACTCACGGCCTACCGCGTGGTCCCAAGGCTCCAGGCCTTCAGCCCTCCCCCCTACATCAGGGTGACCTCCGCCTACCTGGAGTCCAACAACAGGACCCTGCTGGTAAACGTTACAAACTACGGCCAGGAGCCGCTGTACCTGGTAGGCGAGACCTACGTGATAGTGCTCTACAGCACCTCCCTGGGGGAGAGGGTCCAGGTGTTTAACCTGACCTCGAGCCCTCCCGCGCTCAAGTTCGTGGGGGGCTACGCGGCCCCCTATTCACCTGGCTCCGGCCTCATGCCGGGCGAGACCATAGAGCTGAACCTGACCCTGACATACCAGGCGCTCAGGTCGCAGCCTATGAGCGTCACAGTAATACCCCTTAAAGCACCTCCCGCCCAGTACTCCTTTACACCGGGCCCCTAGAGTGATACTTAGCACGGGCAACGAGGAGATAGACTCAAGGCTGGGCGGAGGGATACCGCACCCGAGCTTAATAGCTGTCGAGGGCGACAACGGCTCCGGCAAGACCAGCGTCGCGCTCCTCCTTGCACAGACCTACCTGAGGGCGGGCCTCTCGGTTGCCTACTTCACAAACGAGGGGGGCAGCTACACCTTCGTGAACAAGGCGAAGGAGTCAGGCTTCGACCTCTTCGACTACTTCCTAAGGGGATCCCTGAGGGTCTACACTATGAACGTAGGGGTGCCGGTCACTAGGAACACTGCTGAGAGGCTCCTGGGGGCCCTGTCCTACATATTCACCTCAGGAAAGCTGGGCTCGGACGCGGCGGTGATAGACACCCTTTCCTACCTCTCCTCTGCGGCCCCCGAGAGCTCGATAAAGATGCTCTTCGAGGCCCTCAGGAAGTCAGCCGACAGGGGCATGAGCGTGGTCGTCACTTTCCACCCGAACACTTTGCCCAAGGCGCTCTCGGAGCCCATAAAGGCCACGTGCGACGGCTACATAAGGCTCAGCGAGGCCAGCCTCGGGGGCAGGAGGCTCAAGGTGTTGACCATAGTTAAGCTCAAGGGCCTCCCCTCAGGGGCCCAGAGCTCAATAACGTTTGACGTGGACCCGGCCTTCGGGATCAAGGTCATACCCATAGTTCTGTCGTGAGGTGTCCCCCTTGAGGTTCAGCCTTCTGCCGAGGAGGTCGAAGGGCCAGGGGATACCTGAGGCCAGGGAGCCCGACTTCGGCGAGAGGCCCCAGTACCTCCAGGAGTACATATCAAAGGTGAGCGGCGAGCTGGGGGAGCCGGTCTACATGGAGAAGCTGGACTCCTCACTAAAGAAGCGGAGGGAGTACAACATTATCTATCCCGTGGGAGGGGGCGTCTTCATTCATGCACACTCCGTCAAGGGCAGCGACATGGGCAAGTACATAGTTATAGAGCCCCCGAGGCCCCCGCCCGAGCTCCTCAGGACAATAGACGTCGCCTTGGCCAACGTGATAAGCGGCGAGGCCCCCGAGTCCGCTGAGGAGAGGAGGAGGCTCCTCCTCTCGCTCCTGGACAGGATACTTGAGCCCACCAACTCGGACGTAGACTACTCCTCGCTCTCCAGCGACCTGGAGCTGAGGAAGGTGCCCGTTAAGAGGGAGTGGGTCGACTACATAAAGTACCACGTGGTCAGGGACAAGATAGGCGTCGGAGTGCTCGAGCCCTTCCTCAGGGACCCGTACCTCGAGGACATCTCGGCCAGCGGCGTCGGCAACATATACCTGGTGCACAAGATATTCAACAGGATGGAGAGCACCGTGAGCTTCTCCTCTGAGGACGAGCTGGACTCCTTCGTGCTCAGGCTGGGGGAGAAGATAGGGAAGCCCGTGACGAGGGCGAGGCCCATAGTAGACGCCACGCTGCCCGACGGGAGCAGGATAAACATAGTCTTTGGGAGCGACGTGAGCCTCAGGGGCACTAACTTCACCATAAGGAAGTCGTCAAAGGTGCCCATAAGCGTCACCCAGCTCATAGACTGGGGCACGATAGACGAGAGGGTCGCAGCTTACTCCTGGATGCTGCTGAGGGAGGGCATGAGCGGCTTCATATGCGGCGAGACAGCCTCGGGAAAGACGACTGCTTTAAACGCTATAGCCGTCTTCATAAGGCCCACCTACAAGATAGTCACAATTGAGGACACGGCCGAGGTCCAGCTCCCCCACCCCAACTGGACCAGGGAGCTCGCCAGGGACACCGGGAGGCCTGAGACCAGCGTGACCCTCTTTGACCTGCTCAGGGCAGCTCTGAGGCAGAGGCCCGACTACATAATAGTGGGCGAGATAAGGGGGGCTGAGGGCGCAGTTGCATTCCAGGCCATGCAGACTGGCCACCCCGTGCTCTCAACCTTCCACGCCGGCGACTTCACGAGGCTCATACAGAGGCTAACTGGCCACCCCATAGACATACCCAAGCCCTACATGGACAACCTTAACTTCGCCTGGTTCCAAGCCTCGACCTACTCTAAGACGGGCCTCCTGGTCAGGAGGATGACGGCGCTTTACGAGATAGTAGGCTACGACCCTAACAGCGACTCGGTGAGCGCAATACCGGTGTTCACCTGGGACCCCTCCACGGACCGCTTCATATTCTCGGGCAGGGGCTCGAGCTACCTGCTGGAGGAGAAGATAGCTAGGATGAGGGGGCTCTCGAGGAGGGACTACAGGCTGATATATGACGAGCTTGAGTTGAGGGCCTCCTTCCTGAGGGAGCTGGTAAACAGGAAGGTCTTCGACTACTTCCAGGTCTTCAAGGCCGTGGTCAAGGCCGAGAGCATGGGCATAGAGAGGGCCCTGACGGAGCTGAGGGCAGGGAGGCTTGACCTGTCTTGAGGATGCTGGGGAGGCCTAAGGTTGGCCTGCTGCACGTCTCAGCCCTGGTGATTGCTGCCGGCCTCCTGCTGTTAGTAGTGGGCAGGGCGAGGCTGGAGGCGCCGTCGCTTTTTATAATTATTGCTGGCAGTGGCGCGCTCCTTTACTGGCTGCTCTCCCACAGGACGTACATAAAGCTTGACGTTGACTTCCTTTACTCCCTGCTCCACATGTACGTCGTCTCCACGGGCTCCCAGCCGCCAGGTGAAATAGTTAGGAGCGCTTCCAAGGGGCCCTACGGGCGCTACTCGAAGACCTACAGGAAGGCCGCCGAGCTCTCGAAGAGGTGGGGCTACACGGTGCCCGAGGCCCTGTCGCTCTCCTCGAGGGGCGAGAGGAACAAGGCGTTCAAGGAGTTCATGGAGAGGTTCGCAGTGATCTCCGCTGTGGGCGAGGAGGTGACGTCGTTCCTCAAGGTCGAGTATGAGACCATAAAGTTCAACTACCAGAACCTCTACAACAGGAGTCTTGACTCGCTCAACGTGCTATACGGTGCCTACGCCTCAACCATGGTCTCAGTGATATTCGCAATCACAACAATGATGCTCCTGTTCTTCTTCTTCGGAGGCACTAGTCTCAGGATAGTCATACTGAGCTACGTGGCCGCCTTGATAGCCATAGCCGTGCTCGGGGTGCTCGTGATATTGAAGGCCCCGAAGAACCTGTTCGAGGCCAAGAGGTCCAGGAACCCCACGGCGCTCCTCGCTGATGTCCTTGCCATAGCTGGGTTCGTGCTGGGCGTCATAATATCATACATGATACTGTCGCGCGGCGTCAACTACGTCACCGTGGGCATATCATTCATAGTCTTCGGCCTCTTCTTCGTCCCAGCCGGCTACGTGATAAACAACATGGAGAACCTGATAGACGACTATGACAAGTTCTTCCCGGTCATGATAAGGAGCCTTGGGATATACCTCTCCCAGGTGCCCGACCTGAGGCAGGCGGTCAAGGAGCTCTCAAAGATAGAGCTGGGCAGGCTGAGGAAGCTGCTCGAGAACCTTCAGGCGTCCCTCGCCATGGGGGTCGACAAGGACATAGCTATGGCCAAGTTCGCCGTGCAGACGGGCAGCGAGAACATATACAGGTCCCTCCAGGTCTTCGCTGACGTCATGGATCACGGGGGAGACCTGAGCGAGACCGGCGTGGCCCTCTCAGACCACATGAACCTGCTGCTCATGCTGAGGGAGAGGAAGCTCCAGGTCACCGGCAACTTCCTGTCAACCCTTATACTGATGCACGCCAGCGTCATAGCGATAATGGTTTTCATGGCCGAGATGATGTACTACTTCTCGCAGCTGCTGATACCCCTGAGGGCCAGCATAAGCGCGTCCTTTGCCAACATCTTCGTCTTCGGCAACATAAATGTGCCCCTACTGGAGTCCTCGACGCTCATATTTGCAGCGGTGATAACGCTCATAAACGCCTACATACTCGCGGTCACCAAGGTGGGGAGCTCGAGGTCCTTCTACCTCTTCCTGGCGATACTCTCAATAATGACGGGAGGCGCCATAGTTGGGGTGGCCGCCCTGATGTCGTACCTGTTCCACATATTCCCGGTGACTGCCGCCGGCCTTCCCTAGGC
The DNA here is from genome assembly GCF_049973875.1 of Acidilobus sp. Taxonomy (NCBI): domain Archaea; kingdom Thermoproteati; phylum Thermoproteota; class Thermoprotei; order Acidilobales; family Acidilobaceae; genus Acidilobus; species Acidilobus sp. Next base: position 3,405 of record NZ_JBMFJI010000033.1, on the reverse strand, counting down.
CTTGCCTCCCGCCCTAAATACCCGTCCTAGACAGGGCGCTCCTGGGGGCCTGCTTGAGGCGGAGTGTCGCTTTTTACCTCGCGCTGTTAGCGGCGTACGCCGCCTACTCAGCCGCGTGGTCCTACATAGCCCTGGCCAAGGTGTACGACCTCAGGGTTACGCTGGGGGACCTGGGCATAATAGTCCAGGGAGCCTGGGACTCGGTGCACTCGGGCGTCCAGGGCTTCGTCAACTACCTCGCGGGCCAGGCCGCGCTCCTAATATATGCCGTGTTCCTGCCCCTCGGTCCCCACATGATAGAGGCCCTGGTGGTCCTCCAGACCCTGTGGCTGGGGGCCGCGGCCTTCCCGATATTTGCGATAGCCAGGAGGTACCTCAGGAGCGACGTCGCCGCCCTCATGCTGGCGGTCTCATACCTCATATACTTCCCCCTGGCGGGCGTCAACTGGTTCGACGTCCACAGGCAGGCGCTCTTCCCGACGCTCTTCATAACCTCGTACTACCTTTACCTGAGGGGAGGCAGGTCTAGGTACATCTCGGTGCCCCTGATGATATTTTCCTCGATGCTAAGGTTCGGCTACGAGGTCTACCCGCTGTGGTTCGGCATAACGTTAGTTGGCTACTGGGCCCTCAGGGACAGGAGGGATAGGTTCGGCCTCGCCGCGGGCCTCACGCTCATAGCGGCCTCGCTCCTGCTAGTGGCTTATAACGTGGGGGTACTGACGGCGCTATTCACGTCACCGGCTAAGGCCGTTCAGGCGACCCCCGCGTCGGTCAGCTCAACGGCATCGACGTACCTAAGGCTGATCCCCACCCTGTCCCAGCTCTACTCTCTAAACATAGTGGTGCCCCCGGTGGCCGAGCCCGGCCACGTGCACCTGCTCTACGTGAGGGGTTACGTGGTTGACGCCCTAACCCTAGGGCTCTCCCTCCTGCCGGTGCTCTTCCTGCCGCTGCTCTCGTGGAGGTGGGCCCCCGCGCTGCTCCCGTTCATAGCGCTCCTGGCCTTCTCGTCCTACTGGGGGTACCACTACCCCTACTTCTTCAGGTTACAGTACCCCTCAATAATAATGGCGCCCGTGTGGCTCGGCACCATAGAGGGCGCGTCGCTGATATCGAGAGGCTCTCGGAGGGCCGCGACCTACGTGGCCGCGGGGGTGCTTATAGCCTCGGCCGTGACGGCCGCCTTCTTTGAGCCCTACGGGCCGCTCAACTACATGTCATTCACGGACTACCAGCTCTCCCAGTGGACCAGCTTCAACATGACCTACTACGAGAGCATGATAGACGTCATAAGTATGGTGCCCCGCAACGCCACAATGATAGCGGCCCAGGACAACATGCCCGAGCTGTTGCCTAGGCCAAACGGCGATGTAATCCTGGGCTGCATAGGGGCCAACCAGAGCCAGTACGTAATTGTTAACGTGGTTCACGGCCTCTACCTCTACTATGACAACACGGACGTCTGCGGCGAGAGCATGCTTGAGGTCGCCGACTGGGCCCTCAGGTCAGGCTACGGCATAGTGGCCGAGGAGGGCGGCACCATGCTGCTGGAGAGGAACTACTCGGGGGGCGTGGTGGCCTTCAGGCCTTACTCCTACAGCTACGGGCCTGGCGACCTGTGGCCCCTCTTCACCGCATGGTACGGGAAGGGCTACATAAATGTGACTGACTTCCACTACGACAGGCTCGAGGGGCTCTTCGCTGAGCCACATGCGCTGAACTTCCTGCCAGGAAGGTACAACGTGACTTTCTACTTAATGAACGAGGACCTCTCGCCGTCAACAAGGCTCTACGCGGTGGTCACAGGCTACTACATAAGCGGCGACGGCCTCCTGACCCAGGTGACGCTCCTCAACGAGAGCGTGCCGGCCTCACTGCTGCCCCAGGGGAGGTGGGCGAGGGTCACGCTGAGCTTCTACTCGCCTACGTTGGTGGGCTTGGGCTCAGTGACGCTGCTCTCTGACGACGTGAACGGCACCCTGCTGATAAGGGGCTTTTATCTTACCCAGGTATCACCTCCTTAAGCATAAGTGTTTTCCCCTTTTACCTTCCCCTGCCCAGCTCCTAGCCGGGGAGAGGCTTGACCACGCTAAGGTTTGGCCCGGCGGGGAAGCCCACGAACTTCAGCGGGGACTACGAGGACGTGCCCCCTGTGCTGAGGCAGATGGGCCTTGACGCCCTCGAGTACGAGGCCGTCAGGGGGGTGAGGGTTACCAAGGAGAAGGCTGAGAAGATAAGGGAGGCGGCCCAGAAGTACGACATAACGCTCAGCATGCACGCCCCCTACTTCATAAACCTGGCCAGCCCCGAGGAGGAGACCGTAAGGAAGAGCGTGGAGAGGCTCAGGGAGGCGGCCCAGGCCTCAGAGTGGATGGGCGCCTACGCGGTGGTCTTTCACCCCGGCTACATAAAGGGCAACTCAAGCAGGGAGGAGGCCCTGAACAGGGTCATTGAGGCCCTAAGGCAGGTCTTCGACGGCCTTGAGCTGAGGGTGGCCTGGCTGGCCCCTGAGACCACGGGCAAGGAGTCCCAGGTGGGGGACGTGGAGGAGACCATAAGGATATGCCAGTCCCACGACAGGCTCAGGCCGGCCGTCGACTGGGCCCACCTCCACGCGAGGACGGAGGGGGCCGACATAAACAGCGAGGATGACGTCATTAAGGTGATTGACAGGATAGAGAAGGAGCTCGGCACGTGGGCCGTGAAGCCGCTGCACACCCACTTCTCAAAGATAGAGTACGGCAAGGGGGGCGAGAGGGAGCACCACACGCTGGGCGAGAAGGACTTCGGGCCTGAGTGGGAGTACGTCTGCAAGGCCTACGTTGACACGGGAATTGACGGTGTCATAATAAGCGAGAGCCCCATACTTGAGCAGGACGCGCTCCTGATGAAGAAGATATGCGAGAAGTACCTTTAGCCCGTCCCAGCCGCGGCCAACCCCTTGACCTCGGGGCTTAGCTCACTCACCAGCTTCGCCTTCTCTACCACGGCCATGGCCTCCGGGACCAGCAGGTACCTCAGCCTGTAGAGGCCCTCCAGGGGCACGTACACCGTGCCCTCCTCCACGTGGCCGCAGGCCTCGCACCTGAAGTGGTGTTTAACCTCTATGAACGCCTGCCCGTCCCTGACCACGGGGCCCGAGACCTCGTAGTGGTACTCGCCCAGGGCTCCACAGGATGGGCACACGGCAGGCCTAACTATTGACCTTGTCTCCACGCTGGCCCCCGTATTACTCTTGTGAAGCGACTATAAAGGGGCAGAGGCCGGCAGGAGCCCTTTGCTGCAGATACGCATGTGACATATGGTGGACGTAGAGGACGTAGAAAAAGCAATAAAAGAAAAGAAAAAGAGATAGGATAGAGCTAGGTATAGCTGCAAGGCATTAGTCATTAGAGCCCGATT
>NZ_JBMFJI010000032.1:0-9600 GCF_049973875.1 Acidilobus sp. | reverse complement strand
GTGGCCCCCTACCTGGTCCCCCTGAACGCGAGCTACTTCAACTGGAGCGACATAATAGCTGACCAGGAGGACTTCGGAGGGCTTTACTACAACTCCTCCTCCGGCAGGGCAGAGGTCATAGGCGTGGCCTTCCAGACGTGGGTGGAGCTGCTCGTCTATAACGCAACCCTCTTCAACAACGCCACGCTGCAGCGGGAGTTCCAGGAGGAGTACGGCTTCAGCCTCAACCCATGGACGTGGCGCAACTGGAGCCAGGTAGTGGACGTAGACCAGTTCTTCGTAAGCCACAACATAACAAAGTACGGCTTCCTGGTCGAGGACGAGCCGAAGCACGAGCTTATAGACACGTTCCCTGCCGTCTTCGAGTGGTACTACATGCACAACAGCAGCCTGAGCTGCGGCAACCCGGCCGGCCTCCCGGGCTACGGCACCATGTTCATGGGGTGCGTGCCGAGCTGGTGGGGCCACGGCTTCCCGCCGCCCGCCTTTAACAGCACCGCGGGCGTCGAGGCCCTTGAGACCCTCAGGCAGCTGGTAAGCTACGAGCCTCCGCCGTCGCAGCTGGCCATAGGCTACAGCGCCCTGGTAAGCATACTCTCCCAGGGCAGGTCGGCGGGGGCGATAGCCTGGGCCAACGACATAATGGGCATGAACTCGAGCGTCGCCTCCCAGCTCCTCATGGCCCCCCTGCCGGGGGGCTACGGCGAGCCGGGGTCCACGTTCCTTGGCATAAGCAAATACTCGCAGCACAAGGGGCTGGCGCTTGAGTTCCTCCAGTTCATAGTCAGCCCCCAGTTCCAGGCCGAGGCCTTCTACGCCCAGGGCTCGCTGCCCATATCAAGGGAGGCGTACCTGCAGGTGATGAACAACGCCTCCCTGCCGGCCTACGAGAGGGAGTGGCTCAGGGCCATACTTGTGGCTAACGAGAACGCCACAGCCACCCCGCCGACGCTGCCCCAGACCTACCCGGTTCTCATACCATCGTTCAACGGGCCCGTGTTCGAGTGGCTGTCGTCGCCTACATCATCTCCTATGCAGGTGCTCCAGCAGGCCGCCGCGGCTTGGGTGAAGGCGCTGGGCGGCGGGGGCTAGAGCAGGCGCGCCAGCCAGGCGCGATGAGCATAATAGTTAAGCCTAGAGGCTATTGGGTCAGGCGATTTTCCTTTAATTTATCACGAGTTGATAAGCCTTCCGACTCTGGCACGGGATAGTTACAGAGAACTACCATCTCGTCTGGGCAGTTCCTAGCAGCACCGTTAAGTATAGCTATAATGCCCTCAAGCTCCGTTAAGCCTCACGTTATCCTCTGCAAGCACTCCACATTGGGCGGTGCTCTAAGCCTATAACTTTCCGCGCGCCTGTAAATGTGAAGTAAATGGCTGAATTTCCAAATCCTTAAAAAGTGATAAACTTGTTCTCCCTCTTTTCCTTCACATGATTTTATTTTAATCTCTAGTAAAGGTATAGACTAGTAGCTCTCTTTTTGTTTAAATAGCTGAACACCATAAATTGTTAGCCAGAGGAGGGAACCATGAGAGTTCTAGTGATAGGAGCTTCGGGTCAGCTAGGCAGAGCCCTTTATGGCATGTTAAAGTCCCAGGGAAACGAGGTAATAGGGACTTATAACACTGGTGCTAAGTCCGATATAAAGCTCGACATTACCGACTACGTTCATCTCGAGGATCTTATCATCAAGTCAAGGCCTGATGTCATAATTAACTGTGCAGCTATGACCGATGTAGACGGTTGCGAGGTCGACAGAAAGAGGTGCTACGCGATTAATGCTGAGGCCGTCAGACACATGGCTAGGGTGTCTAGAGTAGTAGGCTCTTACCTAATTCACGTTAGTACTGATTACGTCTTCGATGGCGAGAAAGGCATGTACAGGGAAGAGGAAGAGCCAAACCCTGTCAACTACTATGGCTTGGCTAAGCTATTGGGTGAGGCCTATGCCCTCTCATACGACTATTCCATAGTAATAAGGACGTCGGGCGTGTACAGCGGCCACAAGTCCAATTTCCCAAGGTTTGTCATAGAGATGCTCTCAAAGGGGCAACAGGTCAACGCTATAGAGGACTCGTGGTACTCTCCCATTCATTCCATGCAATTAGCCCAAGCAATTGCCGAGCTTATAGTCCAGAGGAAGACAGGAATACTTAACATAGCAGGCAGTAGAGTTTCGAGATATGACTTTGCCCTTAAGATAGCGGAGGCCGCAGGACTTCCCAAGGAACTCGTGAGACCTGTCAAGCTTTCAGAGATGAAGTGGAAGGCGAGAAGGCCGAGGGACTCAAGCCTTGACGTTAGCAAAGCATCCTCGTACTTGAGCTCTAGGTTTTACGACCTTACCACAGGAATAAGACTACTCGTCGAGGAGACCAGGCAGTTAGGCTTAATAAAGGGCTTTAGTCAAAGTCAAATTACGTAGGACTCTGTGGAGTACGGGGGCGCGACCGTTTGCCCTTCAAGGTCTATAGGCTTAGCGACCTGCCTGACGTTATAGTAGTTGAGAGGGCGTCCTTCCCTGACGAGAGGGGGTATTTTGCTGAGCTCTTCAGGCCATCCGAGCTCTTGCAGCTAGGGGTAGCTTTTAGCACAGTTCAGCTCAACCTATCCCTTTCGAGAAAAGGAGTGGTGAGGGGCCTTCACTTTCAGAGAGATCCATACGCCCAGGCCAAGTACGTGGCTGTTGTAAGGGGCAAGATAGTGGACGTGGCTGTTGACATTAGGCCTGGCTCAAAAACCTTTGGCAGGTGGGCTATGGTTGAGCTCTCCGCTGAGAATGGGAAGGCTCTTTATATACCAAGGGGGTTCGCTCACGGCTTCCAGTCACTTGAGGATGACACCTTAGTCCTCTACGCTGTAGATAACGTCTATGCGCCACACGCCGAGGCCGGTATTAGATGGGATGATCCGGAGCTTAACATACCATGGCCCATAAAGGATAAAGCCGTGCTCTCTAAGAAGGACGCCTCCTGGCCTACGCTGAGGGAAGCTCTAAAGCAGGGCCTCCTTGATTCTATGCCTCCGGGCTCGGGGCCTTGACTATGAAGGGCGTGCTTCTGCACGGCGGCCAAGGTACAAGGCTCAGGCCCCTAACCTTCAGTGGTCCCAAGCAGCTAATACCGGTCGCCAACAAGCCCGTTAGTCAGCACGTCATAGAGGATCTGGCCTCAATAGGCATTACCGATATAGCCGTCATACTGGGCGAGACCTTCCCCGAGCTTGTGGTTTCCTACTACGGCGATGGATCGAGGTTTGGAGTTAACATAACATATATATACCAAGGTAGGGCGCTTGGGATAGCTCACGCCATTTCGCTTGCCGAGCCCTTTGTAAAGGATGAGCCCTTTGTAGTTTACCTCGGGGACGACCTCTTACAAGGCGGCATAGGTAAGTATATGAGGGCCTTCGAGGAGGGCGATTACGACGCTATGGTAATCCTCAAGGAAGTTGAGGACCCAAGGGCCTTTGGAGTGGCCGAGATTAAAGATGAAAGGATAGTGAGGCTGGTTGAGAAGCCAGCCAACCCTCCGAGTAACTTGGCTATTGTAGGCGTTTACTTCTTTAGGCCAATAGTATTTGATGTAATAAGGTCGCTGAGGCCCAGCGCCAGGGGAGAACTTGAGGTGACAGATGCCATCCAGGCACTGATAGATAGGGGCTACAGGGTGGGCTATGCCATACACGAGGGTTGGTGGCTCGACACAGGCAAGAAAGATGACGTTATACTTGCAAATCAACTTGTACTCGACGAGAAGGCCAGAAGGCGCATAGATCCAGGAGCCACGATAACTAATTCAAAGGTTGAGGGCAGGGTTGAGATAAGCGAGGGCGCCGTTATCAGGGACAGCGTTGTAAGAGGGCCAGCATCAATAGCTGGCGAGGCAGTAATAGAGTCCTCCTTCATAGGCCCTTACACAAGCATTGGAAAGGGCGCAGTAGTTAGGGCGGCCAGGATTCAGAACAGCGTCATATTAGAGAGAGCTGAGGTTTCGGGCGTGGAGCTCGAGGATAGCCTAGTTGGCAGACTCGCCAGGGTGACTGGAAGGTCAAATGGGAACGGCAGAAGGATAAGGCTCTCCGTTGGGGACTACTCAACTATCGAGGTCGATTGATTTTTATATATGGAAACCTTGCAACAAGCAAGGGAGACTAGCTTGAAGGTTTTGGTGACGGGCGCAGGAGGTTACATAGGCACTGTCCTTGTAGACGAGCTCCTGAGAAGGGGCTACTACGTGATAGCTTTAGACAGGTGGTTCTTTGGCAAGACGCTTCAGGACGACGTAAATCTCAAGACCATAGATGCTGACGAGAGGCTCTACGACCCAGACGTACTGAGGGGCGTGGATGCGGTAATAGATCTGGCATCGCTCTCAAATGACCCCGCCGGCGAGCTGGACCCGGTTAAGACCTGGTCCATAAACTACCTCGGCAGGCTAAGGACAGCTGTCCTGGCCAAGCAGAAGGGCGTGAAAAGGTACCTGCTCTCCTCCTCGTGCAGCGTCTATGGCTTCAGAGACGACATAGCTACTGAGGAGTCGCGGCCAAACCCCTTGACTACCTATGCTAAGGCGAACCTCTATGCCGAGAGGGACATACTGCCTCTGGCCGATAAGAACTTCACCCCCATGGCATTTAGAATAGCCACCGTCTACGGCTACGCGGGGACGAGGAGGATGAGGTTTGATCTCGTGATAAACGCTATGACCAGGGACATAGTGACTAAGGGCAAGGTAATGATAATGAGGGATGGAAGTCAGTGGAGGCCGTTCGTCCACGTGAAGGACGTTGCTGTGGCGTTTGCTGAGGCGCTTGAGAAGCCAGAGGACTTGATAAGGGGGAGGGTGTTTAACCTTGGTACTGACGACCAGAACTACCAGATCAAGGAGCTAGCTGACAGGATAACGTCAGCCCTTGGAGTGAATGTTGAATATGAGTGGTACGGCTCTCCAGACACCAGGTCTTACAGGGTTAGCTTTGAGAAGCTTAAGAAGGAGTTTGGATTTGAGCCTAAGTATAGGGTCGAGGATGGGGCAAAGGAAATAGCAGACGCCATAAGGTCCGGTAAGCTGGATTCAAACGATCCTAAAACTATAACAGTAAGCTGGTACAAGTCACTAATAGCACAGGGAGTAATGGTATGAAATCACCCAGAGCGTTGCACCCAAGTTCATCTACAAATATAACATAATGACGGAAAAGGATCTGTTTCCAACATCAATTGTTAAAAGCGTTTTATGCTCAACCTAATGAGATACTGAAATATTCTAAAGAATTTGTTATTGAAAATATATGAATTCCTTCAACATTAACTTCCAAATTTTTAAGAAATAAATTTGAAATAAAACCATTCAAATATACGATTTGCGCGACGTTAATTTTTGCATAAAATAATAAACTAACATTCTATCTTTATTCCTTTTTTGTAAGCAGTTATAGTTCCGTGAATGTCGAATCCCATCTTTAACGGAAGCTCATTATGCGCATATACTCTACAATCGTAACCTAATTCCTCTAACTTATTTTTTATATCTGAAAGCTTAAAATTATGTAGATATCCTGAATACTCTATTTTAACAATCTCAAATTTACTTAATGTGTCATAATCCTTATTTATTATGTCCCATTCACACCCCTTACAATCTAATTTTAACACTCTATATTTATACTCATCTATATTTATGCCCTTCTCTTTTATTAAGTTAATTAGATCCTTTAAACTTAAAGCTTTAACATTCGTACATATAGTGTCTTCTTTGAATATTGTAGCTCCACCTGTTCCTAATGGACTATTATAACATATTTTTACGAAGCCTTCATCTTTATATGCAACGGCTGCGTTTATAGGTATTATTTTGTCTTTTAATTGAGGGTTTAGCTCTACATTTTTCAACAACATATTATAATTTTCTGGCACTGGTTCTACTGAGACAACGGTCGCCCCTTTACTGGCATAGTATAAGGCTGTATCTCCTACAAATGCACCAATATCTAATACTATGTAATTGCTCATATCGAGGGTTATAAAATGAATGTCATATAAAAAGGTCTCCTTTAAAATGGTCGTATCAGTTATTTTTATTTTTATACCATCCAAGGTCTTTATTATATATTCTCCGTTGCCGTCTATTTCTAGTGATAAGAAACCGCTTATGTTAACTATGGCTTTATTTTGACCCCTGTCTATTTCTACATTCTTAATCATATCATTCATAGCAAGATCTCCTAGAAGTGATATTAGATCATAAGAGACTTTAACAAAATAACCGTTTTTAAATATTACTTTATATCTTTTTTATTGCATTTCTTAGGAGGTCTTAAAGTATAATAATAGACGGTTAAACTAAAATAATTTTTAAAATATTTTTTAAATTTCACTATAGCCCTTAACATTTCAATTCCATAGTACATCGGCTTAGACCAATTCACCGTGGATCACCTTTAAGCCCACGAATACTCTCGATATCATAAGAATTAAAGGATTAATTAACACAAGAGACCCACATGTTCTGAGAGCTACTTGTTAAAACTACGGCCTGCAGTTTCATTCACAACTACCACGTACTCCCCTCCTCCTAGCTGGTCGACTCGGCAGCCGTTAACACTGCATAGTCCTTCATATAGTTGCCAAAGCGGTCACTGACCTCCCCCAGCCCACTGAGGTAACTCTGCATGGGTGAGAAGAAACCGTCCCACGCGATCACCACGCTACTAAGGCTCTTTCACCTGGAGTTAAGCTCGTCCACGACCTTGGTACGGCTACAGGCTGCAAAGAAGTGATCGATTCTATGTTGAGGGCACTGTGAGGTGGCCAGTAGACCTTACCTTTATAGGAGGAGGCTGGTAGGGGCTACAACCTGCCCAGGGGCATGTGGCGACAAACCTGGAGATTCCGGGGCTCATAGGGAGGTGCTTCGGGGGAGAGGTGAAGGTTAAGCATGTCGAGGACAGGCCACGACGTTGAGTACTGCATGAGGCCGAGCCTCAGCTATGAGACCACGCCACTCGAGGATGGCATCAGGAGAACAGTCGAGTGGTACCTTGAGAACCAGGGCTGGTAGAGGCCCCTGCTGGGGGACAAGTTCTTCACGAGCGAAGTTCCGTGGAAGGCGGCCGCCGAGAATTACTAGTGAGCAATGAGCGTGCCAGTAGCACTGTTATCAACATTTATATTCTTGCACCTAACTTAAAAATGAAAAGGGAACTTAATGGGCTCCGATACGCCAATCATTTCAGTCATAGTCACTGCTTACAACAGGAAGCAGTACCTGCCCCACGCCCTGCGAAGCCTTGAAATGCAAACCTTGCCTAAGGACAGGTTCGAGGTAATAGTTGTCAAGAACTTTGAGGGCAGGGAGAGTGACGAGATAATTAGGAGGAACGGCTGGAAAAACATAGTCACTGACGTGGTGCCCCTCGGAGGTAAGATAGCAATTGGACTCGAGGAGGCCAGTGGTGACATCATAACCTTCCTTGAGGACGATGACATGTACAGGGAGGACAGGCTATCACACGTAAAGGAGCTCTTCTCGGCGACCCCTGGGCTGAGGTACTTTCATAACGAGCAGGAGGTTATAGACGAGGCCGGCCGCAGTCTTGGCTATCACGGGTCGCCTCACAGTGATTTGACTTTGAGGCTGCCGCCTAGCGAGTTGGCCTGCTGGCTGACGTTAGTTAAGCCGGGCGGCTTCCACAACAACAGCTCAATAGCCGTGAGGCGCGAGGTGCTCGATGATAGCCTAGCTCTAATAAGGTCGATGAGCGCTTCCGTTGACCTTGCCGTCATGGCAGCCGCGCTGAAGGAGACTGAGGGGCTCATGCTGCTCAGCGGCCTGCCTCTGACGTACTGGAGGGTTCACAGGAGCGCCACGACGCCGCATTTATACTCAACAAGGTCAGGCGACATGGCCAGCTCACTGAGGGCCCTCGCGAGGACCTACTACCTGTGGGCCCTCGACGCCCACCTAGTAAAGTCATACCTGGCCGGCACTACGTGCGAGAGGTACGCCGAGCACCTTGAAGCCTACAAGGCCGTTGAGGTTGCCTCCATGCCCTCCTGGGCCCCTGGGCTGAGGCTCACGGTCATGCTGTGTCGCGGGCTCAGGCAGGCCTCAAGGCTCAGGAGGCTGGGCTCGGTGAGCGCAAGGAACTACCTTGTGATGGTGGCGGACTCCTTCATGTCCAAGGCGCCTGATAGGCTAAGGGAGCTGTACTGGAGGGCCAGGTGGCTCGCCCGGCGGCAGACGATAAAAGAGGGAAGAGAGGAAATGCGGCTAAGATCCCGTCTCACAGGTTAAAGAGGCTAGGTAAGGGGGATGGAAGGCGCGGCCGCACTACTTCCTCCTCATCATGGCCCACACTGTAAGGGCCACCACTATGGCTGTCACTACCACAGCGGCGGCTATGTCTCCGGCCGACGTCACGTACTTGTACACCGTTGTGGTGAAAAGCGCTGGTGCTTGTTGAGGTCACCGTTATAGTTGACGTCGTCACTGAGGTCACCGCAGCGGTGGTCGTGTTTGTCGTCGTGGCTTGTTGTTATCGGCGTCGTAGTGGTCACCGCCGTCAAGTACGGGTCGTTGCTCGTGACCCACTGCTCAGGCACCTGGTCCATCGAGTACGCGCTGTAGTAGTACCACCATGGCTCGGGCACGCTCTGGTTGACCGGGTGAAGGCAGAGCAGCGCGGCCGGCCAGCCGATCAGCCAGTAGGAGGCCCAGTAGTCGTGGCCCTGGCTCGGGAACCCCGTTATGGTCTCGTTTACGTACTCGTAGGGCGAGTAGGGGTAGAGCAGCGATATTGAGGGCAGCGTCTCTACCCACAGCATGCCAACCCTGTTTATGTAGTAATCGTACAGCGTGCTGTTGACCAGCCAGTACTGCATGGCCCTGTTGAGGTACTCCATGAAGGGGTACTCGGACAGGTTTACCCACATGAAGCCCCCGAAGCCCATGGCCGACTCGTTCGCCGTCTTGGGGGGACAGCCTGGCCAGGAACTGCTGGGCGGCCACCGGCACGGCGCCCATGCCCCAGAACCTGGCCATCCAGTAGTCCCCGCTGGGCAGGTCCGAGAACCAGGTGCTGAAGGGCAGCGTCTCGGGCACCACGTTAAGCCCAATTGCCTTGAGCTCGTCAGCTATTAGCACCGCGGACTCGTCGTAGTCGGCCTCCCCTGAGGGCTCAATTATGGTCATCTGTATGTCTGAGACGTCTGTGCCGTTAGGCGCGTACAGCTGCCCGTTGACTAACTTCCAGCCGTGGGACTCAAGCCAGTGGATGGCTCCGCTTACGTTGCCCTCCGGCGGAGCGAGGAACTCCGCCATGCTGACCACTGTAGAGTTGAACTCGCCTATGAGCGAGGGCGGTACGGGCAGGTCAATTGCTGGGGGCTCGTAGCCGTACTCGGCTATGTAGTCGAGGGCCGTCCTGTTTATAGCCATGCTTATTGTCTGCATGAGCATGGGGTCGCTGAGCGGCCACCTCCTGTAGTTGAGGAAGAAGTCAACGGGGAACGCTATGCCTGAGAGCAGGTAGTGGTAGTACTGCAGGTCCTTCGCCACGAAGGTCTGGTTCATGTTTGATATGACCACGTTCGTC
>NZ_JBMFJI010000031.1:0-9861 GCF_049973875.1 Acidilobus sp. | reverse complement strand
GACAACAAGCTGGACGGCCTAGCCTTCACGGGCTCCAAGGAGGTGGGCCAGAGGCTGCTGAAGCAGTTCATAAACATAAGGCCGAGGCCGGCCCTGCTGGAGCTGGGAGGCAAGAACGCCATAATAGTGACGGCCAAGGCAGACCTTAACAAGGCGGTCGAGGGCGTCTTCAGGGGGGCCTTCGGCTTTGGGGCCCAGAAGTGCTCTGCCACCGCCAGGGTCTTCGTTGAGGCCCCGGTTTACGACAAGTTCGTGGAGATGCTCGTGGATAGGGTCAAGAAGGCCGTCATAGGCGACCCAAGGAGGAGGGAGACGTTCCTCGGGCCAATAATAAACAAGGCCGCCGTGGAGAAGTACAAGAGGTTCATAGAGCAGGTCAAGAGGGAGGGCGGGAGGATACTAGTAGGGGGCCGCGTCATTGAGGAGGAGAAGAGCTACCTGGTGGAGCCCACCGTGGTCGTGGACCTGCCTTACACCAGCGACCTCTGGAAGATAGAGCTCTTCGTGCCGATACTGCTAGTTATGAAGGTGAACAGCCTGGAAGAGGCGATAAGGTACGCAAACGACGTGGACTACGGCCTGACGGCCGGAATATTCTCGGAGGACCAGAAGGAGGTCCAGTACTTCTTTGATAACATAGAGGCCGGCGTCACCTACGCCAACAGGGTGGTGGGCTCCACCACCGGCGCGATGCCCGGCGTGCAGCCCTTCGGAGGCTGGAAGGGCTCGGGCTGGACGGGCAGGAACGCCGGAGGGCCGTACTACCTGCTCTCGTTCATGAGGGAGCAGGCCAGGACCTGGTACGACTGAAGCCAAAAAGGGACCTTTTAACTTCGCTTTGTTTCGTCTCTTCTCTTTAGTGTCTGAGATACTTTGACGACAGGTAGTCCAGGAGCCTCTGGGCGTTGTACTCCTCCCCGAGCTGCCTCCTCAGCAGCTCCTTCGGGGCGTAGGTGGCCCCGTACCTGTGCACCAGGTCCCTCAGGAACGACTTTATCGCGTCAAAGTCGCCCTTAGCGACGTAGCTGTATATGTCCCCCGCGCGCGAGCTGAACGCGAAGTACATCATGGAGGCCACTATGTTTCCCAGCGTGTACGTCGGGAAGTAGCCTATGGTCCCGTGGGCCCAGTGCACGTCCTGGAGTATGCCCTCGGCGTCGTTCTTTGGCCTCACGCCTATCAGCTTCTCGCTCTCGTCGTTCCACATCTCGGGCAGCTCGTCAACCTTGACCTCGCCGTTTATCATGGGCTGCTCCAGCTCGAACCTCAGGAGTATGTGCAGGTTATAAGTGACCTCGTCGGCCTCGGTCCTTATGAGGCTCGGCCTCACGGTGGCGAAGTACCTGTAGAGGTCGTCCTCGCTTATGCCCTTGGTCAGCCCGAGCTCCTGGTCAAGCACGGGCTTTATGAGGGAGGCGAAGGCCCTGCTCCTGCCTATGACGTTCTCCCAGAACCTGCTCTGGCCCTCGTGAACCCCCAGGCTCACGCCAGACCCTATGGGGGTCATGGCCAGCTCGGGGTCGACCTGGAGCTCGTAGGTGGCGTGGCCGAACTCGTGAACCACGCTGAACAGGCTCCTCTTGAAGTCAAAGCCCTCGTACCTGGTGGTTATCCTGACGTCGTTGATCCCCATGTTGGTTGTGAACGGGTGTGGGCTCACGTCAAGCCTCGCCCTGTCCTGGGGGAACTTGAGTAGCTCCAGGACCCTCTGGTTGACCCTCCTCATGGCCTCCTCCTGGTACTTGGCCTCCTCCAGGGGGCTGGGCACGGTGTAGTAGCCGTCACTGACGACCTTGTCGAGCAGCCCCCTGAGGCCAGGGCCAAGGACGTCGAAGACGGCCTTCACGTCCCTGGTCCTCAGGCCCTCCTCGTACAGGTCAAGCAGGGCGTCGTAGGGCACCTCCTCGTAGCCCAGCTTCTCCGCCATCTGCCTGTTCAGGTCTATGAGCTTCTGGAGGTACGGCTTGAACGCGCTGAAGTCGGACCTCCTCTTGGCCTCGCTCCAGGCCACGAAGGCCTCGGACGAGGTCTTGGCCATCTCGTAGGTCAGGCTCGGGGGCACCTTCCTGGCTATCCTCAGCTCCCTGTCGACTACCCTGACGACCCCCCTCTCGTAGTCGTTGAGGTTCTCCTGGGCCTTGGCCCTCTCTACTAGGGAGACGAACTGGTCGCTCAGGAGCAGCTCCTGGTACAGGGCCCTAAGCTCGGCGGTGGCCACAGCCCTCTCCTCGACGCCCTTAGGCGGCATGTAGGTCTCCTCGTCCCACCCCATGAGTGACATGGCGTGGTTCAGGGCCCACAGCCTCCTGTACTTCTCAATAAGCTCCTTTATGACAGGATTCTCAAACTTAGGCAAGGCGGACCCCAGCTCTAGGAGCGGTGCGGGATATAAATGGTTAGCACCTTCACCCCTTGGACCCCAGCCTCTCCTCCTCCACTATGTTCACAGCGACCCCGGCGCTCCTGTAGGCCTCAGGCCTGGAGCGCGCGAGCCACGCGGTGTAGCCTATGGAGAACGCCAGCAGCGCGACGCCCACAATTACCGCCTGAGTCACTGGGAACTGAGGCGGCCATATGGACTCGACGAGCACGAACGCGAATATGGCTGTTGCCAGCGCCGGCAGGAAGTAGTGGAGGAGCGGGTGCACCACCTTGTTGAGCCCGAAGTGCCTCTCCCCGAGCCTCCTGAACATAACCATGACTGCGGTGTTGTTTATGAAGTGGGCCGTTATGAAGCCCACGAGGGCTATGGTGGTGAGGAAGTCAAAGGCGTTGCCCAGCGCGGTGACTACACTCTGCGAGGTGGCGGGCAGCGTGAGCATGGCCAGCGGGCTGACGCCGCTGTAGTAGCCAACTATGAAGGCTGACGCCACGGCAGCAATGCTCGAGGCCACCCCCACTAACAGCAGCGACTTGCTCGGGGTCACCCACCTGGGGTGCACGTATGAGAAGAACTTCGGGAGTATGCCGTCCCTCCCCATGGCGAAGTAGACCCTGCCCGCGTTTGACTGCATGGCGACGCTGTCTGAGAAGGCTGAGTTGAAGGCTAAGAGGGCAAGCACGAGGCCGCCGGCTATGCCCAGGTACTCGGTGTAAACTATTATGCCAGGTATGGCGCTGCTCGCGAAGGAGGTCAGCCTGTCGGTCCCCCACCCCACGGTGAGGCCGTAGGCCACCTCTGTCAGCACGACCCCAACTATGAGCACCCCGAGCACAAGTGCCTTGGTTATGTCCCTGCTCCTCCTCACCTCCTCGCCCAGCGGGGCGGAGCCCCCGTAGCCTATGAAGCTCGTGAGCCCAAATATCATGCCCAGCCCCAGGGCGGCCATGGGTCCCCCGTAGGCCTTCCAGTGGGGCCCGTATATCGCCTGCCAGGCGAAGGGGTCGAAGACCTTCCACGTGTTGTCTGGCGCCCTGAGTATTATTATGAGGGAGGTGATTGCCAGAAAGCTGACCTCAGTAAGGGCAGCGTACCTGAGGAACTTCATCTAGGGCCTTATGCCAACCGCGGCCAGCGCTATGGGGACCATTATGAAGACCACTATAAAGGGGAGCCAAATCCACCCAGGGAGGCTCCACCCAGGGAGGCTGACGCCCCAGAAGTAGTGGACGACGCCGGGCAGCACCACTCCGGCGACGTAAACTGGTATGGCCGCCGTGCTAGCTACCTGGTAGACCGGGTACATGAGCCCAGTCACTATGGCTGGGAAGGGCCCGAAGGCTGTGGCGACGTAGCCGTAGTAGCCCCCTGCGCTGGCGTGCCTCCTCGAGAGGTGGTAGAGCGTGTTGACCTCTATGAACATTGTCAGCGTGGCCAGGAGGAAGGCCAGGGGCGTCAGGACGAAGGCGAACGCCGCCGCGGACGTTATGAACGCCACGGTGTCGCACGCGGGCGCCATGGCAGCTATCTCCTGGGCTACGGCCTCAAGGGTTCCCACCACCCCCCTCCTAAGCCTTGGGACTGCCCTGGCTGCGCGGGGCTTTTCCTTGCCCTGAGCTAAGCTCGAGTCCCTCGCCGGCAGCTGGGCGCGGAACTTGTGCATAAAAACCTTTGTATTTTCAAAATAGTGTGCACAAGGAGCGTACTGGCTAAAGCCCTTATCCCTTGGGGCCCGGGGGCAGCGGGGCTGCGGGTTGAAGGTCAACGTTATGTACGGCGGCGAGCTGGCCTCCATGGCAGGGGTCAGCAGGGAGACCGTGGAGCTCCAGGAGGGCTCGACGCTGTCGGACCTGCTGGCTTATATTGAGAGGGCCCACGGCAGGAGGCTCCTGGAGGCCCTGGGCAACAGGCTTCTCCTACTGGTCAACGGCAGGTCCGTCAAGCCCTCCGAGGTGAGCAGCCTGAGGCTCTCCGAGGGCGACTTCGTCTCGCTCCTGCCCCCGATCCTCGGGGGCCTGCGTGGGCGTACAGTTTAGCCGCGTTTATTTTTCAGGAACTTTATATTAAACTAAATGAAAGCTAAGCTTTTATAAGAAGCTTTATACAGCGCAGCATGGGAAGTGGGATAAGTTGGCAAGGACAGGGCTGGTCCTGTGGTTTGAGGAGGCCGATTGGAAGGACAAGAAGCTCCTCGGCGGCAAGGGCGCCTCGCTAGCCCAGATGACCCAGATAGGCCTTCCCGTGCCACCGGGGTTCATAATAACCACAGAGGCCTGCCGCAAGTTCTACTCCTCCAGGAAGGCGGAGATGGACGAGCTTGAGAGGCAGCTCAAGGGCAACCCGCCGCCCGCGGTTAGGGATGAGATAATAAAGAGGATATGGGCCCTGATAGACCAGTGCGACCTGCCCGCAGGCCTAATGGAGGACGTCAGGGAGCACATGCAGGAGCTGGAGAGGAGGACGGGCAAGAGGTTCGGCTCGGCCGAGGGCATACCACTCCTTGTCTCGGTCAGGTCGGGCGCGGCGCTGTCAATGCCCGGCATGATGGACACGGTGCTCAACCTGGGACTTAACGACAACAGCGTCCAGGCCCTGGCAAAGGCTACAAACAACGAGTGGTTCGCGTACGACGCCTACAGGAGGTTCATACAGATGTTCGCCAGGATCGTGCTGGCCCTGGACGAGAAGCCGTTCAACGAGGCCTTCGACAGGAAGAGCGAGCAGTTCGCCAGGGAGGCGGAGACCACTTACAAGGACGAGCTTGAAGCCATAAGGAAGCTCTACCCTGAGTACACGCCAAGGCTGGACGCCCAGCCGCCGAAGGACATAGCGCCCAGGCTGTGGGCCCGCTCGCTGGAGCTCATAAAGGAGCTGGTGGGCGAGTACAAGGACCTAGTAAGGAAGATGTGGGGCGAGTTCCCGCAGGACCCGTACGTGCAGCTAGAGCTTGCCATAAGGGCTGTGTTCAGGTCCTGGATGAACCCCAGGGCGATATTCTACAGGATAGCGAACAACATAACCCCTGACATGGCTGACTGCACCGCTGTGAACGTAGTGACCATGGTCTTCGGCAACATGGGCTGGGACTCGGGCACGGGCGTCTACTTCACCAGGGACCAGTCCACCGGCGAGGACAGGCCCTACGGCGAGTTCCTGCCCAACGCCCAGGGCGAGGACGTCGTGGCAGGCATAAGGACCCCGCTGGGCCTCGACGAGCTCAAGAAGAGGATGCCGGAGGTCTACAACCAGCTCATAGAGGCGGGCAAGAAGCTCGAGCAGGTGAACAAGGACGTCATGGACATAGAGTTCACGGTGGAGAGGGGCAAGCTGTACTTCCTGCAGAACAGGCCCGCAAAGATGACCCCGCTGGCCAGGGTCAGGAGCGCTGTTGAGATGGTGAAGGAGGGGCTGCTGACAAAGGAGGAGGCGCTGCTCAAGGTTGACCCGGAGCAGGTTAGGAGGCTGCTCTACCCGACCATAGACCCCAAGGTTAAGGCCACGCCCATAGCCAAGGGGCTGCCGGCGTCCCCAGGCGCCGCGAGCGGCCAGGTGGTCTTCAACCCTGACGACGCCGTCGAGTGGGCCAAGCAGGGCAAGAAGGTCATACTGGTCAGGGTTGAGACCAAGCCGGACGACGTCCACGGCTTCTACGCCGCCCAGGGCGTGCTGACCTCAAGGGGAGGCATGACGTCGCACGCGGCCATAGTGGCCAGGGCCATAGGCAAGCCGGCCGTCGTCGGCGCAGAGGCCATAAAGATAGACTACGAGTCCAAGACTTTCACTGTGAACGGCGTCACGGTGAAGGAGGGCGACTGGATAACCATAGACGGCAACAGCGGCTCCGTCTACCTCGGCGAGCTGCCGACCGTGACTCCGGAGCTCGGAGGGTGGCTTGACGAGCTGCTGAGGTGGGCTGACGAGGAGAGGAGGCTGGGCGTCAGGGCTAACGCCGACGTGCCGGAGGACGCCATGATGGCCAAGAAGTTCGGCGCAGAGGGCATAGGGCTGCTGAGGATAGAGAGGATGTTCAGGAAGCCGGAGAGGCTGGAGGCCCTGAGGAGGGTCATACTGTCAGCTGACGACAAGGAGAGGGAGGCCCACATGAAGGAGCTCGCTGACATGATAAAGCCTGACTTCAAGGAGATGCTGGACATAATGGACGGCAAGCCCGTGGTCATAAGGCTCATAGACCCGCCGCTCCACGAGTTCCTGCCCTCAAGCGAGGAGCTGCTGGCGCAGATCTACGACCTCAGGGAGCAGAGGGAGAGGGCCCAGGCCTCCGGCGACGCCGCCAAGGTTAAGGAGCTTGACCAGAAGATAGCTGAGCTCCAGGACCTCTACAACAGGGTCAAGGTACTGCAGGAGGCCAACCCAATGATGGGCCACAGGGGAGTGAGGGTGGGGGTCACCTACCCTGTGATATACTACTACCTGACCAGGGCAATGGCCGAGGCGGCGGCGGAGCTCATAAAGGAGGGCAAGCACCCAGTGCTTGAGATAATGGTGCCGCAGGTATCCGACGTGAACGAGATAAGGTTCGTCAAGAACAACGCCATACTGCCGGCCCTCAGCGACGTTGAGAAGGAGTACGGCGTCAAGCTTAACGTGAAGATAGGCACCATGATAGAGACCGTGAGGGCCGCCCTGACGGCCAGCGAGATAGCCAAGGAGGTGGACTTCTTCAGCTTTGGAACCAACGACCTGACCCAGGCCACCTTCAGCTTCAGCAGGGACGACGTTGAGAACAAGTTCATGAACCAGTACCTAGAGAAGGGCATACTGGCCAACGACCCGTTCGACACGGTCGACGTGAAGGGCGTCGGGAGGCTCGTGGAGATAGCCACCAAGGAGGGCAAGGAGGCCAACCCCAAGCTAGAGGTCGGCGTCTGCGGCGAGCACGGCGGCGACCCGGCGTCAATTAACTTCTTCCACGGGGCTGGAGTCGACTACGTGAGCGCCTCGCCGTTCAGGGTGCCCGTGGCCAGGCTGGCCGCCGCGCAGGCAGCGATAAAGGAGAAGCTGGGCATCAAGGGAGCCGTAGGCGAGTGAGCGACCCCTTACTCCCCTCCTTCATTTTTATAACATGCCCTCCTCCTGTTCGGGGCGGGATGCAGGTTGAGGGCCTCAGCCGTAGCAGCAGTCCTTCTGCTGGCAGCGCTCATGGCAATAGCGCCGGCCATGGCTGAGTGCGGGCCCGCCATATCTGGCGGCGAGGCGGCCTTCGTTTACGCCGAGAGGGCCTACCACAGCTACCTCTTCGCGAACCTGAGCTACGACAGTGAGCTCAACGAGCTCATGGTAAACGCCTCCTACGCGAACAGCACGGCCTGCAGCTCGCTGACGTCAAGGGCTAAGGCCCTCGAGGCTCAGGGCCCGCTGATCCTCGCCAGGGCAAGGTCGAGCTTCTGGAGGCTCATGGGCTCCGTCATAGCCTCAGTTATAGCGCTCTCGCTCGGCGCCTTCGCCTCAGTCAGGTACGGCAGGAGGCTCACCTGGAGGCTCTGGATGTACGCTCACAGGAACTACAAGGTGGTCCTCAGGGAGGGCCCCAGGAGGGAGGCCAGGCCCAGCGAGGCGGGCCCCGAGAGGTTCCCGCTCTACGTGGCTGGGCTCTTCATAGTGCTCGCAGTAGGCCTGTCAGGGGCGACCCTGGCCCAGCTCTACTGGAGGCCCGGCCCCTTCAGCGTCATAGCGCTCCTCAACAGTGACCTGGAGATAGGCGACTACCCCCAGGAGCTGCTGCCCAACTCCACCGTGACGCTCTACGTGCTCATAAAGAACGAGATGAACGACGTCATGCTTTACCAGGTCAGGGTCGGCGTGCTCAACGCCTCCCTGCCCCCAGGGCCATCGTCGCTTAACGAGTCCATAAGCGGCTACGACCTGTACATGGTCATACCCTCGGGCCACAACGCCACGGCCCCCATAATACTGAGGGCCCCCGCGAGGCCGGGGCAGTACAAGCTGCTGCTACTGCTCTACTACTATAATGTGAGCACCGGGAGCTTCTACTACTCGGGCCTGTTCAACCAGCTCTACTTCAACGTGACCGGCTAGGACGCCTCATGAGCAGGAGCACGGCAACCAGCAGGACGGCCCCCAGGGACGCGGCCACGGCGAGGTTCCTGTAGCCCGCCGACGCCGCGGCCCTTCCCCTCTGGGGCTGGGCTGCGTGGGCCTGCTGCACCGGGGCTATGTAGGGCCTCGAGGAGGGGGTCGCTATGGAGCGCTGCGGGGTCCAGCCGGTTATCCTGGCTATCTGGTACTGGCCCCCGACGGAGCCTATGGTTGAGTAGCTTGAGGTGTAGTTCGAGCCCGGCCCAAGCACGAGCTTGCCCACGCTGGAGTACCTGAGGTAGAGCCTGCTGTTGATGAGGACCACCTCGTTGGCGCTCACGTAGTTCATGGTGACGACGCTGTCATATATTATGAGCTCGCCCTCGACGTCGTCAAACTCAAGGCCGAGGGTGCTGTTGCGTATGTAGTTCTCGCCCTCGAAGTAGCTCCATGTTATGTTGCCCCTGTAGCCCTCCACGGTGACGTTGTTAAACATGGCGCCGCTTGTCTCGAAGGGGAACGTCAGGGCCTCGTTGGCGTAGTAGGCCACCCTGCCCTCTATTACTGAGGCCTGCGAGTACGTCAGCACGTTGCCGAAGGGGCTGACCCCGGTGACCACTATGTACCACTCCTCCCCCTTGCCAACCTCGAAGGGGCTCACGTTGCCTATGGAGCTCGGCCCGGGAAGGTACGCCTGGCCCACCCAGAGGCCAAGGGTCGAGTTGTAGTAAAGGGGCACCTCCACCTGCTGGCTCGCGTTCTCGTAGAGCTGCCTTAGGCTGGCCGGCACTATGGTGGCCGAGAAGAGGCCGTACCTGACCGGGGTCCCGTTCTGGTACGTTATCCTGGCCTCTATGGTGACCCTCCCGCCGCCCTCAACTATGGGCGGCAGCGCGGCCACCTCAGCGCTCAGGGGCTGCCCCACGTATATCATGTCAACCCCGTAGCCCTCCACAAGGCCGCCCAGCGTGGTGGAGTTGTAGGAGGCGTTGAGCAGCACCCAGTAGAGGCCTGGCTGGGCCTGCCTGGGCACCTGGAGGAGGCCATAGTAGAGGCCGGAGCCCGTCAGGGGCGCCTGCGAGGAGGCCACGTCGTCGCCAGCTGGGCTCACCAGGCTGACCGTTACGTTGGAGCCGTAGAGTATTGCGTCGAAGAGGTCAAGCCCGGTCTGGGACGACACCAGGGCCGTGGTCTCTATGGGCGGCACCGGGACCCCTTCAACTATTACATAGCCCCCCTCGGGCACGGCGCCTGGCATGGAGAGGACCTGGGGGAACAGGAGGAAGAGCTGCATGAGGTCGCCCATGTATATGGGCGTCAGGCCGTAGGCCTGGCCTGACAGCTTGATTATGTAGTAGCCCGGCGGGGCCGTGAAGTTTATGCTCGAGGTCCCCAGCGTTACGGGCTGCGAGTAAACTTCAGCG
>NZ_JBMFJI010000030.1:0-10288 GCF_049973875.1 Acidilobus sp. | reverse complement strand
GCGGCTGGAGAACCAGCTGCGAGACCACGAGAACGTGATGTACTCGTGCGGCCTCACGGTGACCCTCACGCTCTCGCCCTCAACCTTCATCAGCGTCGACTTCACCCTGACGTAGGCGCTCCTCAGCCTCGGCCTCCTTATAGCCGCCCTCCCCCTCTCGGCCCTCCTCCTCCAGCCCTTCAGTATTGAGTAGGCGTCGTTAATGGCGGCGTCGGCGTAGTGCGATGCCAGCGCGTTAGACCTCTCAAGCCTGTCCCTCAGCTCCCTGTAAACCTCCCCTTTTTTAGGCAGCGTTATTTTGACCCTGGTCAGGGCTCTCCCGCCCCTCCTCACCTCCTTCCTCTCAACCCTCACCTTACCCCACAGCCAGTCCAGGGCCCCCTGCAGCAGCGACCTGTAGTTCTCAAGAAGAGCCCTGCTCTCCTCCTTCCTGTCGTTCTTGATGGAGTACATCAGGTAGACGTACTTCTCCTCTGGCTGGAACGACTTAAGCCTCAAGCTCCTCGACACACCTCTTCACCTTCTCATACTTATGGCTCCTCATACCGTAAAGCTTGCCGCTGAACGACGTGAGGACTGAGATTAAGTCCTCCACCAGCTCCCGCTCTGGGGCCCCGTCCTCCCTGTTCAGCACTACTACCTCACAGTAGTGGGCCCTGCACACCTCCTCAATTATCTCAAAGCCGAACCTCACAAGCCTGTCTGGGTAAGCTACGACTACTTTTGACACCTCATTGTTCAGTATCATCCTCAACAGCCTGAGGAACCCCTTCCTCTTCATGTTTAGCCCAGACCCGACGTCTGTTATTATTAGGTCGTAGCTCTTTACCTGCCCCTGCAGGTACTTCACCTGGTTTTCCAGGTCGTCTTTTTGCGTGCCTGACGAAACCCTGGCGTATAGTATCACTTTCCTCTTCCTGGCCACTCCCATCAGTTTTTCCACGTCCTCTTCCCTGAACCTCCATCTCCCAGACTCCAGCACTACTGGTTTTATGTACCCCTTCTTAACGTAGTTCTGCAGCGTGCGGTATGAAATGCCAAGTTTTTGGCACACTTCCTTAGGTTTCAGCACTCTTGGTTCGGCCTCGCGACTAAATTTACATACAAAGTATGTAAAGTTTATTGTCTAGAGGAAACTGCTAGCTACGGCTGAGGGCGTGACCGGGGTGCCGTTGACGAAGGAGGCCCTGACCCCAGGGTAAAGGCCTAAGCTTGCCCCGCCGTGGGCTGCCAGGAAAGAGCCGCCGAGGGACAGGCCCACAAGAAAGAAGACGACCGCGACCCCAACAAGTCCCAGGAGCCTCAAGTCAATCCCCGGCAGGAGGACTCCTTAGATTGCTTATAAGTATCCTTGAAGCCCTTTCCATAAAATTTAACTTATTTAAGTTAAGAGCGTTGAAGGGGCCCGCTTAAGGGTCGTTGAAGCTTCCTTCAGGAGCTGTAACTTGAACTTATTAGACGCGGTGGCCCCTCACCTCGTGGAGGTTAAGGCTATGACGCACCCAGGCGTTAACTACGGGGCAGTTGGAGTCAGGGTGAGGCTCGGCAGGATCCTCAGGGACGGCAAGGCCGTTATATTCGCCTTCGACCACGGCTTCGAGCACGGCCCCAAGGACTTCCCCGAGGACAGGATAGCTGCCAGGAACATAATACAGCAGGTCGTGGACGCCGGCGTTGACGCCATAATGCTCCTGCCCGGCATGGCCAGGCTGACGCACGACATATGGGCCGGCAGGACCGCGCTCATAGTAAAGCTCACCGGCAAGACCGAGCTAAGGCCCGAGAGCTCCATACACCTGCAGACCAGGCTGGCCACCGTGGAGGACGCCGTGGCGCTCGGCGCTGACGCCGTCGCGGCCACGGTCTACTGGGGCAGCGAGCACGAGTCCGAGATGATAGAGAACTGGATGTTAATAAAGGAGGAGGCCGAGGCCTACGGCATGCCCGCCCTCCAGCTGGCGTACCCCAGGGGCTCTCACTTCAAGAACTGGTACGACCCTGAGGTCGTCATGTACGGTGTGAGGGCCGCCGTAGAGGTCGGCGCTGACCTCATAAAGACCTACTACACGGGCTCCAGGGAGACCTTCGCTAAGGTGGTAGAGATGGCCCAGGGCATACCCGTCGTCATGAGCGGCGGCGCTGTGAGGGACAGGCCTGTTGACTTCCTCACCGACCTCAGCAACGTGATGGCCGCCGGCGGCAGCGGCGTGGCCGTCGGAAGGAACGTGTTCAGGGCCAAGGACATAAAGTCCATGGCCAGGGCTGTAATGGCCGTGGTCCACGAGGGCCTGAGCCCGGAGGAGGCGGTAAAGCGCTTCAACCTTGAGTGATGGTGGTGTTCTAAGCTTATGGAGCAGAAGGACCTTGACGTAGTTGCAGTGGGGCACGCGCTTGTAGACCTCAGGTTCACGGTGAGCAAGTTCGCCTCCCCCGACGAGGAGGCTGACATAGAGGAGCAGAGCACGGGCCCCGGGGGCTCAGCGATAAACGTTGCCCTGATAACCTCAAGGCTTGGGGGCAAGGCGGCTGTAATAACAAAGATAGGGCTTGACAACTTCGGCAGGCAGATAGTTGAGGAGCTCGTCAGGAGCAAGGTCGACATATCTGGCCTCAAGGTAGGCTTCGGCTCGACGGGCTTCTCTGTGCTCATGATAGACAAGGAGGGCAACATAGTGCTCTACGGCTACAAGGGCTGCGCGGAGAAGCTGGACCCAGACGAGATAGACGAGAAGGTCATAGCTAGGGGCAAGTTCGTCCACATAGCCAGCCTGAGGCCAGACACGAGCCTCAGGGCTGCCGTCAGGGCCAAGGAGCTCGACGCCATGGTGTCCTGGGACCCCGGGAGGAGGCTCAGCATGGCCGGCCTGAAGACCCTCAGGGGGCTCATAAAGTTCGTCGACATAGTTGAGCTTAACAGCAGGGAGTGCGCCAACCTGACCGGCCTGAGGGACCCGGTGGCCTGCGCCGAGGAGATACAGAGGGTGGGGCCCTCCACAGTGATAGTGAAGATGGGCCCCAGGGGGCTCTACGCCCTGAGCGACGACTTCACGGGCTACGTGCCGGCCTTCAAGGTCAGCGTTGTCAGGGACTCCACGGGCAGCGGCGACACCTTCGCGGCCGCCATGCTGCTGAGGCTCTCAAGGGGCGAGAGGCTCAAGGAAGCCCTAGTCTACGCCCAGGCCGTGGCCGCCCTCAAGGTTACCATGCTCGGGGCCAACGCGCTGCCCCCCGTTGAGGAGATAGAGAAGTTCTACCAGGAGCACAGGAAGGAGGTGGAGGCCGGCATAGCTGACAAGCCGCCGGCTGAGTGATTGGCTTGCCCTGCGGCACGCTCTCGGTTGCAATAACGGGGGCCAGCGGGGTAAGGTACGGCATAAGGCTCCTCCAGGCCGCCTCGGAGCTGGGGCTCAGGCTCTCGGGGGTAATTGTGACAAGGTCCGCCGACCTGGTGGCCCAGGCCGAGGAGGGCATGAGGGCCGGCGAGCTCTTCGAGCTGGCCTCAAGGTACTCGAGGACCTACGGCGAGGACGACATGACCTCCCCCCTGGCCTCCTCGAGCAGCCAGCCGGACTGCATGGCAATAGTGCCTGCCAGCATGAAGACCGTGGCCCTGATAGCCAACGGCCTAGAGCTGAACCTGGTGGCCAGGGCGGCCCTGGCCATGCTGAGGCTCAGGAGGCCCCTCGTGGTCGCCTTCAGGGAGGCGCCGCTTGGGGTGGCCGAGCTCAGGAACCTGCTCTCGCTGGCTGAGATGGGGGCGGTGGTGATGCCCCTGGCCCCGGGCTTCTACTCTAAGCCAAGGACCATTGATGACCTGGTGGACTTCATGGTTGGAAAGATCCTGGACTCCCTGGGAGTTGACAACAGCCTCTACCTCAGGTGGAGGGGAGGGAGGCCTTAGCCCTCTCTATGGCGTCTATCATTGCCTTGGCCAGGCTCTCCTTGCCGGGGAACTCGTTGGGGGGCATGTAGTGGACCTCCACGTTGCCCAGCTGCGACGCAGTGACCTCCGCCTGGCCGGCTAGCCTCTTGTCGCCCGTGAAGAAGAGCACCCTCCTGGCCCCCCTGGCGACCCTCTCAACGACCTTAAGCACGTCAAAGTCGTCATTAGCTGGCTCCAGCACCCTCCTGGGCCCCGCCTGCTGGGGCGCCTGGAGCCCCCTCCCAACTATCACGTGGAGCTCGACGTCCGGCTCCTCCCTCTCTATGACGTCAGGGTAGTAACCCCTGAACATCTGGTCAAGGACCGCGACCACGCCGCCTCCCCTGCCCTGCTGGGCGGCGGGGGCCTGCTGGGCCTCCTGCTGGCCCTCCACTATGTCCCTGACTACCGTCAGCCTGCCGCTGGCTATGACGTCGCCGTCTATCAAAACTATGAACAGGTCCCCGGGCCCCTCCTTGTCAAGCTGGGACAGCTGGGAGGGGTCCAGGACCCTGACCTCCCTGCAGTCGAACACTATGAGCTTCCTGGCCACGCCTGATCCTCACGTGTTCGTCTGACGCTAAACTTATATGGTTACGCGTGACTATACAGCCCGGCCGGTGTTAATAATGGGAGAGAGCATCACCTCAAACATCATCATTGAGAGGCTCATAACTATGGCCCAGGGGGTTGAGGACACCTCGAGCCACATGCTCGAGGTCCTCAGCTCGCCCTCCTTCTCCCCCGAGCTCATCGAGAAGACCTACAGGCAGGACCTGCTCCGGTTCAGGGAGGTGGTCACCAAGGGCAAGGAGGGGCTCCTCGACTACATAGCCAACGGGAGGCTCAGCCTCATAGCCTACAAGGAGTTCTACATAGAGGCCGCCCTGCAGGTGGAGTGCATAATGAACAGGCTCGAGGCGGGCACCTACAGGCTCCTGCTGAGCCTCAGCCTGGAGAGGAACCTTCCCGAGAGCCTCGTGGAGAGCGTCAGGGGCCTGCTGAGGGAGCTGCAGGGCTCCTCAATAGCCCTGGTCGACATGCTGAGGGCCAACGAGGGCCCTGTGAAGGACCCGGCCGCGAGGAGGAAGCTGCTCGACGACAAGTTCGACCTGGTCAGCGAGGCCGAGAAGAGGGCCGACGCCATATACCGCGAGGCCCTGGCCATGGTGGCCGAGAAGTACTCCAACGAGGCAGCCAAGCTGCTCATGCTCAAGGAGGTCATAGACTCCTTCGAGGGCGCTGTAGACTGCGCCTACAACGCCTCAACCTACGTGAGGCTAGTCGGCCTTGGGCTCCTCAGCTGAGCCCGTCAGGGCTAAGTTAATAGGGGGCGTCGTCGTAGTCCCCTCGGTGGAGGGCTCCAGGAGGCTCTACTCCAGCGGCTTCTACGGCAGGCCCATGGGCGTGGAGAAGGTCAGGGACCCGAGCTCCATATCGTCCCCCCTCGTCCTCGACCCCCTGGAGGCCCTGTACCTGGCCGAGAGGGGCGTGATAGAGGTAGAGGGCGAGGACGGCAGGGTCCTCGACCTCAACGGCCTGAGGGAGGCCCTGGGGCTCACCGGCAGGCAGGAGAAGCTGTACCTGCTCTACAGGTCCCTCAGGTCAAGGGGGCTGGTGGTCAGGTCGGGCCTCAAGTACGGGGCGTCCTTTGTGGCCTACAGGAAGGGGCCGGGGCTTGAGCACGCCCCGTTCATAATACACTACTACGACCCCGACGAGCCCTTCGACCCAGTCGAGCTGGTGAGGGCCGGGAGGCTGAGCCACAGCGTCAGGAAGACGTTCATAGTGGCCACCACTGGCCAGGTAGGGGAGGAGCCATATTATATAATGCTTAAATGGCTTCGTCCCTAACTACTTCCCCTGAGCGAAGGGCGGAACAGCTGTGAGCTTCGGCCACAGAAGACAAGGGGACCCGAGGCCTGAGGCCAGCCAGGGGACTAGGCAGGAGCCAAGGCCAAAGCCCATAGGGGACAGGTGCAACCCCCTGTGCCCCTTCTTCAGGTGCGGCCAGAAGGCGCTTAGGGTTTCAGTTGAGCACTACAGGGGAAGGCCAGTAAAGGTGGCCATGTGCTCGCTGGTGGGCGACAGGTGCGTGGGCACCCAGTGCAGGTACGCCTACTGCGAGAAGAAGGCCATGCTGCCCGACGGCAGGTGCTCCTTCGCCATAGAGAGCAGGGCGAGGCAGATGAAGTCGTTCGAGGAGGAGCTGAAGGAGGAGGGGGAGCTGCCCGGGCTGGCGATCAAAGATAAGAGGCTGTCCGACGAGCTCTAGCCCCCTGCTGCCTCAGCTCGGAGCTCGGGACCACCCTGACGTCGGCGATGGCAACGCCGTCAAAGGATGCTATGAAGCGAGACACCCTCTTCTTGACCCTGTAGGCCCTTGCCAGGGTCGTCTCAGGCGGCAGCGCTATTATTGCCTGCACCAGGTAGAAGGAGCCGGCCCTGGCCACGTATATCCTGAGGGGCCTCAGCCCCATGGCTGCTATGCCCCTTCCTATGGCCTCCCTGAGGCCGGTGCCGAAGACCTCGGCTCCCAGGAGGGACTGGAGGGAGGCCCAGGAGCTCTCAATAGCGTTATAAAGGACTACCAGCATCATAGCGCCCAGCACCGCGGGCGTGAGGCTGAAGTGAGCCGTTGATATCGCTCCCCCCGCGACAACGTCAAGGGCCGCGTCGACGCTGGCGTGCATCAGGTCAGACTTCACTATGAGCAGCCTCATGTACCTGACCTCGGCTATGGCAACTGACGCCGAGAGGGCGGCGCTGGCCCAGAGTACCCAGGAGGTCCAGGAGGGCATCACCTTAGGGCCCGCGAGGGAGTCGGCGAAGGCCGAGGCCACCAGGTAGACAACGAATATGGACACCAGTATGGTCACTATGCCCTCGGCGTTGTAGAGTCCCCAGGGGAACGACCTGGACCTCCTGTAGGCGACCTTCAGCAGGACCGCGTAAAGCACGGCGAGGAGGGAGTCGAAGAGCGCGTGGTAGCCGTCAGCCTGAAGCAGGTAGTAGCCCCTCCCGAGGCCGAGGTAGAGCTCGTAGACCGCCAGCGGGAGGCCCGCCAGCCCGGTGACCAGGAACAGCCTCGACGCGTGCCTCAGCATGCCCTTT
This sequence comes from Acidilobus sp., assembly GCF_049973875.1. Classification (NCBI taxonomy): domain Archaea; kingdom Thermoproteati; phylum Thermoproteota; class Thermoprotei; order Acidilobales; family Acidilobaceae; genus Acidilobus; species Acidilobus sp. Next base: position 3,252 of record NZ_JBMFJI010000030.1, on the reverse strand, counting down.
GATATCAAGCGACATCACCCCTTGCTATCACCCCCTGCCAGGAAGGGGCTACTCCATACCTATAGTTGTGTCCAGCCCCTTATTAATTTTAGGTACGCCTAAAGCCCTAGGAGAGGCCCATCTCGTCCCTCATCTCCTTGGCCCTCCTGGTGGCCTCCAGCACCGCCTCCATGAGGGTCCTCTTGAGCCCGTTGCCCTGGAGCACCATGACTCCCCTTATGGTGGTGCCCGCGGGGGTCAGCACCATGTCCCTGACCTGGTGGGGAGGCCTGCCAGTCTCAAGCAGGTTCCTGGAGGTCCCCATCATAGCCATGAGCGTGGCCCTGTAGGCCAGGTCCCTCGGGAGGCCGGCCGCTATGCCGCCCAGGGCCAGGGCGTCTATGACCTCCGCTATGAACGCCGGGGCGCTGCCGCTCAGGGCTGTGAGGGCGTCCATGTACCTCTCGTCGACCCACTCGACCGTGCCGAGCCTCCTGAAGAGCTCCTCGGCCGCCGACCTGGCGGCCTGGTCGCAGTTGGGGCCCGCCGAGAGCGTGGTGAAGCCCTCGTTAACCTCTACGTTTATGTTTGTCATCCCCCTTATCACCTTGGCCTTCGGGGCCCTCGAGGCTATGTAGCCCGTGCTCACCGCCGCCGCGAGGGACACCAGGGGCTTGCCCTCCAGCTCGGCCGCGACCTCCTTGAGCACGTCAGCCACGACGTAGGGCTTGACTGTGAGGATCACCAGGTCAGCGTCCCTGACCGCCTCAACGTTGTCGGTGGTTGCCTCGACGCCCAGGCCCCTGAGCCTCTCCACGGTCGAGCTGCTCCTGGCCGTGGCGATTACCCTGTAGCCCCCGCCGGCCCTCAGGAGGCCCCTGATTATTGCGCCCCCTATGGTCCCAGCGCCTATAACTGCAACCGCCCTGTCCACGTTCCCACTGGGCTCAGGGCGAAGGCTCAGGATTTTTAAGCCTTGATGGCGATGCTTTAGCGGTGCCAGCATGCTGAGCGAGGACGGCGTGAGGCTCCTGAGGGACACCATGGACATGCCCTCCCTGTTCCTCCTCGGCTCCCTCGAGGGCGTCCAGTGGCTCAGCTCCCTCGAGGAGGCGAGGGAGGCCAACGGCGACGTGGTCGGCCTCCAGAGGTCCAACTACTCTGAGGACTACTTCATAGACGTCGTGTGCAGGGGGCCCTGCACGGGCGCCCTCGGGGCCGCGCTTGACTACCTCAGGTCCTACGGCAGGGCCTGGGTGTCCACGTCGAACTTCGGCGTGATACAGGAGCTTGTCAAGGGCGGGGCCAGGGTGGAGGGCCTGACGGCCTTTCACGTCATGGAGGTCGACAGGGCCAGCTTCAGGAGGTTTGAGGGGGTGCCGGACTTCATCCGCTTCTCAGCCCTTGACGAGCACCACATAGAGGACCTCAGGGACCTCCTCTCCAAGTGGGACGAGTCGAGGGCCCAGTGGGCCGATGACATGATAATGAGGGGCACCGCCTTCGGCGCCTGGGACGGCGAGAGGCTCGTGGGGGTGGCCGCGACCTACGCCATGACCGAGGGCTGGTGGTACCTGGGATCCCTCTTCGTGGACCCCGAGTACAGGAGCAGGAAGGTGGGCATAAGCCTCTCCAGCGTGGCCACCGAGGAGGCCCTGGCCAGGGTCGAGAGGGCCTACATAACGGTTGAGGTCGACAACATAACTAGCCTTGCGATCAACTCCCTCCTGAACTACAGGTCCAGGGGGGTAAGCTACCTGGCGCTGGTCAGCCTGGCTCAGTCACCCTGATCCTCGTCAACGTCGTATATCCTGTAGTCGTCCCCTCCCTCGAGCACCTCCTGAACCTTGCCGTAGAGCTCCTTCAGGCTCACGTCGTCGTAGGCGCTGACGGGAAGTATCTCCCCTATGTAGCCCGCCTCGTACAGGGCCCTGGCGAGGCTCAGCGACAGGTTGAGCTCGGTGCCGCTGAGCGCCTTCGAGTCCCTCACCGCGGCCTCCAGGTAGCCCTCCTCGTGCAGCATGGGGAGCACGTTGTTCACGACCTCTGGGCTAAGCAGGTCGGCCTTGCTGATCACGTTTATCTGCGGCCTCCTGAGCCTCACGTTGACGGAGGACGCCAGGGTCAGTATGGACACTATGTCGGCCGGGCTCTCGAAGAACACCGAGTCCATGAGGAACACAGTGACAGCCTTGTCTTCCTGTATGAGGGCGTCGAGCACCAGGGGGCCTCCAACCCTGTAGGCGAAGGGCTCGAGCTGGCCCGGCGTGTCAACTATGACGTAGTCCGGCCTGAACTGCTCGACCTCCTCCCTGACCTTGTCCACGTGGTTTATCAGCGAGTCTATGGCGCTGACCAGGGCCCCGTTGGGACCGAGGCCCTTCTCCATGAACTCCTCCGCCGTCACGTAGTCCCTCACGTCGACGTCAGGGTCGTAGGGCGGCCTGTCCTCGGCTGGGTCGAAGTTGACCTTGGCCACCGTGGCCCCGAGGGACTCCATGGCTGAGGCCAACTGCATGGTCAGCGTGCTCTTGCCCGAGCCCGCGGGCCCCACAATCACTATGAACTTCAAGGCTAAGCACCGGGCTGGGGAAAGCCTCGCGCACACGCAGACCCGGGACGCGGGTCAGTTCACGCGGGGCGTCCTCCCGGTCAGACTAAACCTTTTATCCGAGGCTTAATAACCTTAACATCGCTTCCAAGGGATCCCAATGGCTGAGCTAGTGGAGTGCAGCGACGACTTCAGGGTTGAGAGGGCCCACCTGGCGGTCTCCGTGGGCTCGGGCGACGTGGAGGTCCTCTCTACCCCGAGCCTGCTCGCCTTTGTGGAGTCCGTGGCCTCGAGGTGCCTCTCCGGGGCCGTGAGCCCGGGCTACACGACGGTGGGCACCTACGTGGAGCTGAGGCACAAGGCCCCCGCGCCCCAGGGGGCGACGGTCAAGGTAACCGTGAGGGTTGAGAACTTCGACGGCAAGAAGGCCAGGCTCAGCTTCAGGGCCGAGTGCTGCGGGAGGCTGATAGGCGAGGGGGTGCACGAGAGGGTCGTGGTGAACAGGGACGACTTCCTCAGGAGGGCCGGGTCAAGGTAGAAACGCCTAAAAGCTCCCCTCCTCGACCTCACTGACCTGAAATGATCTACGTCAGGCTGGGCTGGAGCGGCGTGAAGGTCTCCAGGCTGTGCCTGGGAACGTGGCACCTGCCGCCCTCAGGGCAGGTTGACGAGTTCGGGGTCCTCAAGGTTGACGAGGAGGAGGCCCTGAAGGCCATGAGGAG
>NZ_JBMFJI010000029.1:0-10293 GCF_049973875.1 Acidilobus sp. | reverse complement strand
TCTTCTTCATTCTTAATACAGTTCTCAACAATATCTAGCGGAATACTCTTCTTTGCAACTTCTAGAATTAATTGATCCTTAGTTTTAAAATGCCAGAAAATTACACCCTTTGAAACTCCGGCTTTTTTACTTATCTCTTCTATTGAGGCTTTAAAGAAGTCTTCTTCTGCAAAAACCTCAGTAGCAGCTTGCAATATTTTTTCTTTAGTTGCTTCTTCATTTCTTTGTCTCATATTTCACTCCTAGTATAGCATGTTTATATAGCACGTTTAAATACTTAAATTAATCCCACTAGGATTTTTATTAGTACAAACGCTATAATCGTTATTATTGTATATTTTACTAGTGTAGTCCTCACCTTATTCATTTTCGTTAAATAAGATCCGGCGAACCCTCCTAGAACTCCTCCAATAAATACCACCAGCCACAAAACATAACTGATTCTCCTCAAGAAAAGTAAATAGCTAATAAAACCGCTTGCATAACTAAGTAGTGTAATATAAGCAGCTGTAGCAGGTACCTTTTTATAGTCTGTCTCAATGAGTGCTAAAGCCGCCAAAATTATCGATCCGCTTCCTACTCCAAGCAAGCCGCCGAGAAATCCCGCTATAGCCCCAACTAATATACCTAGTAAGTACCCCTTTGCATTTCCTGAAAACTTGCCAGCTTCCTCCTTTGCCTTCCCTTTTATTAAATTATATAAAGTATAACTTAAGAATGCCACAAATACCCATAACAACATCTTTCTCGGCGTATGAATACTTATATATGCACCAATAGGCGACATAATTACAGCTGGAATAAGAAATATAGTTCCCAATTTCCATAAAACTCTTCCTCTTTTTCCATTATTCACCGTGGCAGTCGATAATGAGAATACATTATAATAGAAGTCCTGCCGCTACAGCTATTGAGATAAGGTATACCTAGTGAGTAATAAATAGGAATAAGAGTATTAGCTGCTCCTACTCCAGCTATTGCAAATAATGCAGATATTATCCAAGTTATAATAAATGTGACTGCTAAAATAATCGCTTTCATGTTTTCACCTCTTATTTCTTTCAATCTCATAACAACGTGGACAGAGCTTCTTACCATTGAATATTTTAATGTAGTTCTCGAATGTTGGTTCTCCACAACCGTCACATGTTATTCTTAACATCGTTCTCTTAGGAGGGTTAAAGGTAAAGTCCTTGAGAAATTCATAATAGAATAATTCCTCAAAATCCTTTGAAAGAATGTAGTTTATGACCTCATCAGCAACTTCTCTTGGAACTTGAGATGCAGGTATTCCAGACTTTCTGTACTTGGAAAATTCGGACTTACTGCACGCATCAAAGATTTCTGGCTTAGGCCTTATTCTTACTGCACCTTTGCCCGGTTTATAAACAATTATCGCTATTTTGCCGTATCCGAGTCTCTTATAGTTCCCTTTTCCATATGTACACCCTGTAGCTATTTGGACTCCATCGTCGAAACAGCCTTGCTCATGTTCATCTCCGGTTTCAGAAAAAACGTAGGTTCCAGTATCTTTCTCTCTATCTATTCCTAACAGCTTTAGTGCATATTTTCCAGCTAGATATCCTAGTGGCATTGCAGGACATCTATGCCCGTGAAATTCGAATGCCCAATCAGGGATTTCGTGTTTTGTACCTTGCATTTCGTTTCACATATTGATTAACCGGTCAGTCAACAATTTAAAGTTATCTATTTACTCGCCTAGGTGAGAAAGTATGTAAAGACTTTTTCGGAGAGTGAAGAAATATTATTTGCTTTTTAGACGACGATATGTTCGGAGTAGATAAGTTAGAGAGAGTTAATTCATTATTCAAACTTTTTTAAGAGAATTATATATTATCATAATAATTTCATAACAATAGATAACGAAGGTCGTGAAATAAGGGTAAAGGAGGAATACTTAAAGGCTCCTCCATACGCTAGTCTGATTCCCTTAAGCTATCCAATAATTCTTGAATTGGCTCTTACTCCCAATATTAAACTCCTAAAAAGTTTAATGCAAACTTTAACTCCAGTTCAATATGCGTAGCTAGAGAAGTTATCGATGAAATATTAAGTATCTTAGAAAGATTAATGCAATAATAGATCCTTTTCTCTTTTATTCTTCATTAAAAGTAGAAGAAAAATACTTCTTGGTCCAGAAGAAGCCCCCTGGCAGCGCCGAATATCAGAGACCAGGTGAGGCCCCGAGCAGGCTGCCTATCACGGCGTATATGGCGTCCCTCCTGCCCTGGCCGAGGCTTATCCATATCAGCCCTGGGAAGTATCCCGAGAGGCCGACCCCTATGCCGAAGATCAGGCCTCCAACTACGATGCCGGGCACGAAGAAGTCCTTGATGCCGAAGTGGGGCGCGGTGCCAGGTATCAGGTAGAGGCCGTAGAGGAGCAGGGCCCCAGGCCCAATGGCGAAGCCAAAGCACACCATTAGGAGCCTGTCCTGGAAAGACACGATCCTCCAGACTATGTCAGGATCGCCCCAGTTCCAGATCTCAGCGGGGCGGCCAGCACGAAGCCCGCGAGTATGCCGAGGAGCAGCGGGGCACGCTGGTGGTGCAGGTCAAGCTGGAAGTAGAGGCCAAGCCCGAGGAGTATTATGACGAGCGCCAGCAGGACGCCGCTTATGGTCCAGTAGGCCTCCCTGTCCCTCTTCTCCTCGGCCTCCTGCGGCACAGTTGGATTCGCCACGGTATTCACCTCACAAAAGGTGAAAGGATGTAAAACAAACTTATAAAAGTTTATTGTTTAATTAAATGCATTTTTAAGAATTATTTTTTGGCCTATATAATTAAGTTATTAAAAAGAGTTTCAAAATTCAATTATTCTAATTAATGTTCTAACTTTCTAATTTTTCCTGCGGCTCCAGCTGTAAGCTTTTTAATGCTTCCCTAAAGTATTGTTAATGGCCCTGTGGGCCGGTAGCTCAGCTGGAAGAGCGCTCGGTTGGCATCCGAGAGGTCCCGGGTTCAAGTCCCGGCCGGTCCACCAGGGCCCCCTGATTATGCCTCGCGGCCAGTCGCTAAGGCCTCATAGAGGCCTGCCGCAGAAGCCTTGGCAGGCCCGCAGGGCCTGCGACTTAACCTGGGCAGCCAGGACTTCAGCTAAGCCTGCCCTGCCAGCCGCGGAGGGCCCCTCAGCCCCTTAGGTCAACGGCCCCTGTGTTACTACGCCCCACCTCTGCTCACCGCCCAGCTGCAAGGCTTCCTCTGGAGCCGGTGTTTCCCTTGGACGAGATAGACAACATATTCGAGGCCGCCGCCAGGAGCAGGGTCTTCAAGAACAGGGAGGTTCTGCTCCCAGACTACGTGCCCCTGGAGCTGCCGCACAGGGAGGCCGAGATAAAGAGGCTGGCCGAGGTGGTGGCCCCTGCCCTCAGGGGCGAGAGGCCCAGCAACGCCTTCATCTACGGCCTCACGGGCACCGGGAAGACGGCTGTGACGAAGTACGTGCTGAGGAGGCTCGAGGAGCTTGCCAAGGCCAGGGGCTCCAGCGTGTCGTGGATATACGTCAACGTGAGGCAGAGGGAGACCCCGTACAAGGTGCTCGCCGACATGGGGGAGCAGCTGGGCCTCAGGGTGCCCTTCACGGGGCTCTCCATAGGGGAGCTGTTCTCAAGGATAGTCAAGAGGCTCTCAAAGCTAGAGGGGGTCTACATAGTTGTGCTTGACGAGATAGACTTCCTTGTCAGGAAGGGGGACGACGTCCTGTACGACCTGACCAGGGTAAACGAGCACCTGCCCAGGGCCAAGGTGTCCCTGATAGGCATAACTAACAGCGTGAAGCTCGTGGACTCCCTGGACCCCAGGGTCAAGAGCAGCCTGGGCGAGGAGCAGCTGGTCTTCTCGCCCTACAACGCTGAGCAGCTGAAGGACATACTCTCCAGGAGGGCCTCCATGGCGTTCAACGAGGGCGCGCTGGAGGAGGGGGTCATACCGCTCGTGGCCGCCCTGGCTGCCAGGGAGCACGGCGACGCCAGGAGGGCCCTCGACATGCTCAGGGTGGCGGGGGAGATAGCTGAGAGGGAGGGGGCTGAAAGGGTGAGCGAGGACCACGTCTACAGGGCCAGGCAGGAGATAGAGAGGGACAAGGCCAGCGACGTCATAAGGACCCTGCCCCTGCACAGCAAGCTGATACTGGCGGCCATACTCAAGGCCTCGCTGACGTCGCCCGAGGGTAGGGCGACCACGGGAGAGATATACGACGCCTACAGGCAGCTGGCCTCGTCCCTAGGCCTTGAGGAGGTGACGCTGAGGAGGGTGAGCGGCGTCCTGGGGGAGCTCGACATGCTGGGCATAATAAGCAGCAGGGTGATAAGCAGGGGCAGGTACGGCAAGACAAGGGTGGTTGAGCTGGCAGTCAGCCCCGACACGGTGATAGGCTCCCTCTCAGAGGACCCCACGGTGGGCTCAATGGTACAGTCAATGTCAGCTAAGGGGCTCACTGGGAGGAGAGGGAGGGCCACTTCATGAGCTTCCTCACGTCCTCCGGCACCCTGTCAAGGTGTGAGGTGAGCCAGGCCACGTCCTCCTTAACCTTCCTGAACTTGTCGTCCAGCATCCTCGGTATGCCGTCAATTATGGGGTACCACCTGCCGCAGCTCCTGCAGACCAGGACCCCCTCAATGACGTCCTTGTTGACGCACTGGGCGCAGGTCTCCAGGGGCACCTGGGCCGCGGGCTTCCTGAGCAGGTAGCACGTCTCCCTGCACCTAACCCTGGCTGGGTCAACGTTGGCCCTGTTCTCGTCAACCCTGAACTCTACCAGCACCAGGTCAGGGCTCTTGCAGACCGGGCAGGCCAGCAGCTCAAAGAAGTAGTACCTCACTTCCCTGCTCCCCCGCACCTGGAGCGGTACAGGTCCTCGACCTGCTTAACTATGGCCTCTGCCCTCTCCCTGGTCCTGGCCTCCACTGATATCCTCATTATCGGCTCGGTGCCGCTGGGCCTCACGAGAACCCAGAAGTCGTCGCCTATCACCTTGACCCCATCTATGGTTATCTGCCTGTAGCCCGAGAAGGCCTCCTTGACGGCCTCGACGCCGCACAGCGCCTGCTCCCTGGTGGCCTCCACCTTGGTCTTTATGGCGTAGTACTGGGGCAGCGAGTCATAGAGCTCCCCGAGGCCCCTGCCCTCGAGGGCAAGCATGTAGAGGGCGAGGGCAGTGGTCATGCCTCCATCCCTGACGGTGTGGTGTGGCACGTGCATGTAGCCGCCGTTGTCCTCGAAGCCGCTTATGGCCCCTCCCTCGCTTAATATGGTCCTCGCTATGGTAACGCTTCCCACAGGCGTCCACCTGACCTCGACGCCCGCCGGCTTCAGGTACTCCTCGACCAGCTGGCTGCTCGAGACGGCCGTGTATGTCTTCATGGGCAGGCCCTTCCACCTGCCGCTCTCAACAGCGAAGCGCGTCAGCAGGGCGCCTGCCCTGTCGCCCCATATGAGCCTCCCCCTCTCGTCTATCAGTATGGCCCTGTCGGCGTCGCCGTCGTGGGCGACCCCCATGTTGACGCCGGCCTCCCTCACGAACCTGAGGGTGAGGGCGAGGTTCTCCTCGTTGGGCTCCGGGTTCCTCCCCGGGAAGCCGGGGTCGAGGTTGCAGTTCACAGTTATTGCCCTGACCCCCAGCTCCCTGAGTATCAGGGGGGTCGTGACGGCCCCGACGCTGTTGGCGCAGTCCACGAGGACAGTGAACCCCTTCCTCGCTATGAGGTCGCTGTCGACCTGGGAGACAACGGCCTTAACGTAGGTGTCTATGACGGCCTGGCTCACGTCAGCCACGTCATACACCATGGACCTCCATGGCAGGTTGGCCTCGTGGCCCTTGAAGTAGTAGTCCTCTATTATGGGCTCCCTCTCGTGGGGTATCTCCACGCCGTCGTGCTCGATCACCTTTATCCCGTTGTACTCCCTTGGGTTGTGGCTGGCGGTTATCATGACGCCCCCGTCGAAGCCCAGGGCCTTGACCCCGTACTGCATGGTGGGGGTTGGCACCATGCCGGCGTAGTACACCTTTACACCCTCAGCCATGAGCCCCGCGGCGACGGCCCTGGCCAGGGCGTCCCCGGCCGCCCTGGCGTCCCTGGCCAGCAGCACCCTGGAGCCGGGGCCGAAGTAGGCGCCTATGGCGTGCCCCATCTTCAGTGCGAAGGTGGGAGTCATGAGGTCCCCAACTATTCCCCTGACGCCGTCAGTGCCGAACAGCTTAGCCAAGGCTTCCCCCACTGCTGTGAAGTTGGGCAGGCTATTAACCCTTCAGCCGGCGGCTGCCCGCCTTGGTCGCGAGCGCCGCCCTGATGGAAAACCACTTATAGGTGGTAACATTATCTGATGAGTGGTGAGACATTGGAGAACCTGGGCCTGAAGCTCAAGGGGTTCTTGATGCTCAGCAGGCTGCCCTTCCTGACCCCCGGGCTCTCGCCGTTCATAGCCGGCCTCCTGCTTGGCTGGGAGCAATATGGCCTCAGGTTTTACAGCCTCGACGCCGTGGGGCTCGCGGGGATCACGTTGATAATGCTCGCGACTTACTACTCTAACGAGTACTTCGACTATGAGGGGGACGTGATAAACGAGAGCTTCAACAGGTTCAGCGGCGGCAGCAGGGCCCTCTCAGGGGGGCTGCTGCCCAGGAGGGTTGGGCTGATATCGCTTTACGGCGCCCTAGCGGCGTTTATTGCCCTCACCGCAATCTACTTTACCACATACTTCGCCCAGAGGCCCCTGCTCATCTTAATGGCCTTAGTGGGGATCGTCGCCGGGGTCTTCTACTCGGCCCCTCCGCTCAGGTGGGCCTACAGGGGCGTCGGGGAGCTCTGGATAGGGTTCTCATACGGGTGGCTTGCCACCGTGAGCGCCTACTATATAGTTACAGGTAAGATAACGCTTGACGCCACCCTGCTCTCGCTCCCAGCGGCCTTCACGGTGTTCGCCGTCATAATAATAAACGAGGTGCCGGACTACATGGCTGACGCCAGGGTCAACAAGAGGAACCTCGTGGTGAGGCTCACCCCGGCGAGGGCCAGGTACCTCTACGCCGCTGCCATGATTTTAACGGCCGCGTCCGCGGGGGTGGCGTCCTTGGAGCTCTCCGGCCTGAGGGCTGCCGCGGCCTCGGCTTTAGCGGTGTCAGCCATAGCAGCCTACCCGACGGCCAAGGTGCTTGAGGGCAAGGTGCTGGGGGACACCAGGGGAGCGCTGGAGAGGATCTGCGCCATGACAGTAGTAGTTAACGCCCTCGCCCCCTACCTGGTGCTGGCGCCTGCCCTGCTGCTGAGGTGAGCGGCTTGGCCAAGGTAGTGAGGCCCTACTTAATGCCCCCGACGCTGCTGCTGAGGCAGTTCGGGGCCCTGAGGGTCATACAGAGGTCCACCGGGTGGAGGATAAGCGGCAGGTGGGTCAACGACCTCGGCAGGCTGCTGAGGACAGCCGCGGGCGCTAAGGCGTTCAGCTGCTTCGGCTTCTCGCCCCACCCCGTGTACGAGGTGACCTCCCTGTGCAACCTCAGGTGCCTCCACTGCCACGCCAGGGGAGGGGCCAAGTACCCGGGGGAGCTTGACACCGAGGGGGCCCTGAGGGTAATTGACAACCTGACCACAGTTAAGGACTTCAGGATGCTCGTCTTCACCGGCGGGGAGCCCCTGGTCAGGAATGACATATTCCTGTTGACCCAGCACGCCAGCGACCTAGGCTTCAACGTGATCTACGCTACCAACGGGGTCCTGATAACTGACGAGGTCGCCAGGAGGATGGAGAGGTCGGGGGTCATAGGCGCCGCCATAAGCCTTGACAGCCTCAGCCCGGGGAGGCACGACTGGTTCAGGGGGGTGCCGGGGGCCTGGAGGGCCGCCATAAGGGGCATGGAGAACGTGCTCAGGCACAACATGTACCTGCAGGTGAACATAACCGTCTCAAAGCTCAACATAGACGAGTTTGACAGGATAGTTGAGTTCGTGGACAGGATGGGGGCTCACGTCATACTGCTCTACACGTTCGTGGCTATAGGCAGGGGCGACGAGAACAGGGGGCTGGCCCTGACGCCGAAGGAGGCCGTCTACGTTGTCAGGAGGGCCGCGGAGCTCCAGGGCAGGTCAAACCTGGTGATAGCCCCCATAGGCGTGCCCTGGTACTACGCTTACCTTGCCTCCAGGTCGGGCCTGCCCCTTGGCGTATCCAAGTACTTCGTCTACGGCTGCGCCGCCGGCAGGGGCATGTTCTATATAAAGCCCGACGGCGAGGTCTGGCCCTGCCCGTTCCTGCCAGTCTCAGCAGGCAACGTGGCCAGGGAGCCGGCCTCAAGGATATGGAACAGCCCCCTGTTCAGGTCCCTGAGGTCGAGGGACTCCCTGCAGGGGGCCTGCGGCTCCTGCAGGTTCAAGGAGGTCTGCGGCGGCTGCAGGGCAAGGGCCTACATAAGGTACGGCAGCCCCTACGCCGAGGACCCCCTATGCCCGCTCTCAAATGGGGCTGGGGACCTGGTCAAGGCTATTGAGGCCGCCGAGCCGACGCCCTGCACTGCCCCCGTAGTCATAGGGTAGGGGGCGACGCTGTAGGCGCCGCGCCTGGCTGGCTCACCTGGGAGGCCCTCAGCTGTCCCTCAACCTCGCCCAATCCAATGTAGTCTAATATAAGGCCTACTAGAGGGAGGAACGGCACGAAGAGCAGGGCGGTGAACACCCCGCCTATCTTTAGGGTGCTGTTGTTGTAGGCGCTGCCTACGCTGTAAAAGCCCACGCCGATCAGCACGGACCCCACGATTACTATTATCAGGCCCAGTATAGCCACCACGGCGCCGCCGAGGAGAACTACGAACATAAGCAGGATTCCGAGCAACGTTATTGCTAGGCCTACAACGGAGACGAGCGCGCCGGAGGCACCTAAGGACCCTCCCTTGCCCATGGAGGAGAGCGTGGTGAAGCCTCTCCTGAGGTTTATAAGCGCCATCACGGCTAGCACGAGGTCTACCAGCAATAACACGACTTCAGCTATTAGCGATGCTGAGTGCGTTATGAAACTGGACACGTAGAAGATGCTGCTCAGGACGTCTGATATGAAAATGTAGATCAGGCCCCTCTTAAGGTCCCCGAGGCTCTCGAGCTCGCCTCTGTTAGACAAGCGTAACACCACTGTTCTGCTAGTAGTATAACTAGTAATTATTTATTAATAATGCTAACAAGTGTTTTTACTAAGGGTCTTTGAAATTTGAAATTTCGTGTAGCTAACTCTCCAGCCGGTTCTTCAAACTGGTGACCTGGCGCTAAGCTTTGACTCCACCTCGCCCAGGCCTATGTAGCAGAGTATGAGGCCTATGAAGCTGGTTATGAGCAGCGGTATGGCCACCAGGATGCCGCCTGCCTCAAGGATGCCGTTGTTGTAGGAGGAGCCTACCTCAAAGAAGCCCACCCCTATGAAGATGTACCCAACAACAATGATAACCAGGCCAACCATTATGAGCAGGAGGCCCCCTATGAGGCTCAGCAGGGCCCCGACTATGACTATCAGTATCCCGACCAGGACCACTATGACTCCCGCGGAGCCCGTGAGGCCTCCCCTGCCGGCAAGGGCCAGCATGCTGAAGCCCTCCCTGAGGTTGACAAAGGACATGACCATCAGGACCAGCGATACAACGCCCAGGGCCACGACTGCCATGAGGGCCCCCAGGGCGGCCGCCCCGCCGTAGCTCACGTACCTGACGTGCACCATGCCGGGGCCAACTATGGTCCTGGGGTACCCGGCCAGGCCGAAGCCCAGGGCGACCGCCGCCGGCAGAAGCGTGAGGAGCAGAGGCACTATTATCATGTAAAGCGTCCCGGACCTCAGCCTCCTTATGCCCTCGAGCTCCTGCGACATCATCTCACCGCGGGCGCGCGGACCCCCGCCGCGTTCCCGGAACCAGGTCAGGCTTTAACCCCGCGGCTCCTTGCGCCCAGTCACCACGAACGTCAACGGCCGGGCTAGGTTGCTCCCTTCCGGGCCTGGCCAGGTTAGCCCGGCTGAGGCCGTCAACGCCCGTCCTCCGGCGGGCGCTCGGCCACCGTTGACCCCGTGGGCTGGGCGCTCACAGTTGCCGCGGGAGCCTTGGCCTGGCCCTGCGGCCCGCGGCGGAGTTACTGGCCCCCGCGTGGCGCCCTCGGGCTACGGGAGGGAGGCGGCCCCTCCAGCCCTTCCCGCGCGCCCAACAGTAAGGCCTTGGGGAAAGTTAAAAGCTACCCGGCTTGCGGTGACGACAAGTCGTCATGCTCTGAGGTCGCGGCCCCTTGACAGTTCTTGATTCCATTACTGTATT
>NZ_JBMFJI010000028.1:0-10951 GCF_049973875.1 Acidilobus sp. | reverse complement strand
GACCACCACCTCAACAACACCTACCACGACAACAACCACGTCTACCACCACGACCACCACCTCAACAACACCTACCACGACAACAACCACGTCTACCACCACGACCACCACCTCAACAACACCTACCAGTACTACATCAACTACATCTACTACGTCAACAACCACAACACCTACAACTACTTCAACGCCCGTGCCCAGCAAGAAGCCTTCATACACAGGGCTCTACATAGGCATCGCTGTAGTAGTAATAATAATTGTGATAGTGGCGGCCGTGCTGGCCCTTAGGAGAAGATGAACTCCTAAAGGGCGAATTAATTGCCTAAGCGCATTTTTGTTTTTCTTGTCTTGGTAGTCGTGCCTTTAGTGCTTGTCGGCTTCCTAAGTTCGCAGTGTTCAGCAGCAGGGCCAGTGGCAAGGGGCCAGGGGATAGGTGAATGGGAGAACATACAGCTGGTGCCGGTGGCTAATGCGACTCAGCTCCAGGCAGTTCCATGCATAGCGGTATCGCAGGCCCCCGGCGGCCCGTACGCTCAGCTTAACCTGACGTCGCTTTCAGGTGTAAGCGCTGTGATTATGACAGACGTCTGGAACACCAGAAGTGGAAGCGGGGACGTCACAGTAAGGGCCTGCAGGACGCACGTCTCCGCTTACGTGAATGTCATCAATGCCACTGCGTCAAACATTTACGACACCGTGATGGGCTACCCTGAGATCATGTACGGCTACAAGCCCTGGGGACAGACGGTTACGGGGGAGTCCCCCTACCTGGAGCTGCCACAGGCAGTGGGCCGCCTGCCCCCCATACTGGCCTACCTTAACTACACCCTTAACTTCACTAACGGCAGGGGCGACTTCTCCTTTGACATCTGGGTCACCAGGAGCTATGAGCCCTCCTCCGTCACCGTAGGGGACCTAGAGGTCATGGTGTGGTTCTACCACACCCCCGGCTTCAACCCCATGGGTTACCCCTCTCCCAACGCGACGTTCTACGTGCCGACCTTCATAAATGGGACTCTCGTGAACGCGACGTGGCAGGCCTACGTGGCCAGGAGCATACCGTGGACCTACATAGCGGTGGTCCTTAGCCCTCCGGCGAGCAGCGGCTCCGTAGAGGTTCCGCTGACCCAGCTGCTTGGCGACGTGGGCCAGCTCTACGATAAGCTGTGGAACTACAGCTTTAACGACATGTACCTCAACGACGTCGAGCTGGGCATGGAGTACACCTCCCTTAAGTGGCCCCCCGTGGACGTTAACGTAACCGCGTGGTACAGGCTCTACTCCTTTGGGTTCCTGGTGCCGCTGGAGACTACAACTACTGTAACGAAGGTAGTGACCCAGACGGCCTCACCTGTGACATTAACTAGCACCACAACAGCAACAACTATTATTACATCTGTCATCAACAGCTCAGCCACGACAACGCCCGCAGGGCGTCAGGAGGCCAACTCCATTTACTTAGCTGCGGCCGCAGCCATAGTAGGCATAATAGTAGGCATAGCGGTTGGCCTTTATTTAGGCAGCAGGCGCAGGGCAGGTCGCTGATATAGAGATTAATTTTTAGGTCTCTTTCTGTATTCATTAATGTTTAGCAATATATATTCATAAATCATAACAAATGTATTAAAAGCTCAGAACAGGTTAGTAAATTTGGTGATAAAATGAGCAGGGGGTCCCAGAGGGACTCCAGGAAGGAGGACTCAAGGGACAGGTGGCTCAGGTACGTTGCCCTGGCCATGATGTCAGCGCCATAGTTTAAACGGGCGGCGACCTCAGGCCTTTAACTCCTCTTCCTTTTAAGGGAACCCGGGTGTCGCTGCTGATTCAGCTCGGCAACCAGCTGATACCTACCCTTGACGACCTGAGGCCCAGGAACTCCAAGGTTCTGGTCAGGGTCGACTTTAACTCCCCGGTTAACGACTCGGGCATGCTCATGGACGACTCAAGGATAAGGGCCCACCTCCAGACGGTAAGGGAGCTCGTAGAAGACGGGAACAGCGTCGTCCTCATGTCGCACCAGGGCAGGCCTGGCGGGAGGGACTTCGTGAGCCTCTCTCAGCACGCCAAGGTACTCTCGAGGTACCTGGGGGTTGAGGTGAAGTTCATAGAGGACGTCATGGGCCCCTACGCGAGGCAGTCCATAAGGTCGCTGGGGCGGGGGGAGGTGGCCATGCTTGAGAACGTCAGGTTCGCCTCCGAGGAGCTTGTAGAGTCGCCCCCGAGGCAGCAGGCCAACACGTTCCTGGTCAGGTACCTCTCGCCCCTCTTCAACTACTACGTTAACGACGCCTTCGCCACGGCCCATAGGAGCCAGCCCAGCGTGGTGGGCTTCCCCCTGGTGCTGCCGTCGGCCGCGGGGAGGCTCATGGAGAGCGAGGTCAGGGCGCTGGCAAAGGTGCTCGACAGGTCCCTGGGCCCAAAGGTCTTCGTGCTGGGAGGCGCTAAGGTTGCCGACACCCTCAAGGTCATAGAGAACCTGGTGAGGAACAGGCTGGCCGACAGGATACTCACCGGAGGGCTGGTGGGCGAGCTGTTCGCCGTGGCCAAGGGCGTAATGTTGAGCATACAGAGCATGGAGGCCCTCGAGAGGTCGGGGGCCCTGGCCCTCCTCCCCAGGGCAAGGAGGATATTAATGAGCGGGGCCCCCATAGAGGTGCCCATGGACTACAGGGTGATGGCCGGCGGCGAGGTGAGGGAGGAGCCCCTGGGCAGGGTGAGCGGGCTGATAATGGACATAGGCAGCGGCACCGTGGAGGTCTACTCGTCCATGGTTGAGGACGCGGGCCTCACGGTGATAAGGGGCCCCATGGGCGTCGTCGAGCTCCCCCAGTTCAGGGAGGGCACGTTGGCCGTCCTCAGGGCCGCCATGGAGGGCAAGGTGTACACAATAATTGGAGGGGGCCACGTGGCCGCCCTCAGCGGCCTCGAGCCCGGCACCAGCAGCTCCAGGGTCCACGTCTCCACGGGGGCCGCGGCCTTCATGGCCTTCCTCTCCGGCGAGGGCCTGCCAGCCCTTGAGGCCCTGTCGCAGTCAGCTAAGGGGGTGAGAGCTTGAGCGAACAGGGAGGCGGCGAGCCGAGCTACACGGTCAGCTTCTGGCTTAAGGAGCTCCTGGTGCCCGTCGACGGCTCAGGCTCAAGCATGAAGGCCCTCGACCTGGCCATAGACTTTGCAATGAGGTACGGCTCAAGGATAACGGTCCTCTTCGTGTGCCCCGACGCCTCAAGGGCCGAGTCCGTGAGGAAGCAGGTTGAGGAGAAGGCATCGGGCAGGGCGGAGGTAACGTTTAAGGCGGTAAGCTATGACCCCTCCACGTCAAGCGTAGCCAACGAGATACTGAAGGCCATAGCGGAGGGCTCCTATGACGCGGTCATAATGGGGGCCCGGGGGACCAGCATAAACGGCGACATAAACGTCGGCTCGGTGGCAATGGCAGTGGCGGCCCACGCGCCGGTTACCGTGATACTCGTCAGGTGACGTGACATAATGAGGTAAACTAATATATCTGGAACTCGCACATCCCCGCGGGCTCCTGGTTGAGCTCAAGGTCAGCCCTCGTCGGAGTCCTCGTGCCCTTCATGCTTTCGGCTTACGCCGTCTTCTCGATCTCGCTGGTGGGCCAGGCCGGCCTCTAGCATGGCCAGGATGGGCAGGGGGCTCGCTGTCGTAACTGTTGGCCTCACTGCCATAGTCGCCGGGGCCTTCATGTTCTCCGTGCCCCTGCTCTCAGTGACGCCGTCCTTCCTGCCCAGCATGGGGCTGGGCCAGGGGCTGCTCATGGGCCTCTCGCTCCTGGGGCTGGCGAGCTTCACGCTAGCGGGGTACCTGTCAGACAGGTATGGGAGGCTGCCCGTCCAGGCGGCGTTCGCTGCCATGGGCCTCGCCTCCTCGGCGCTCCTCATACCTGCCTACCGCGGCCTCCTCGGGGCCCTGGCCCTCATGTTCTTCTTCACCGGCTACTTCGGCTACGCCGGCGTGTGGGCTGGCGAGACCTACCCAGCTGAGTACAGGGCCACGGCGACTAACGTGGTGTTCGTGGTGGGCAGAATAATGGGAGGGCTCTCGGCAGTGGTGGCGGCGTCCCTATTCCCCGCGTCGCTGAGGGTCGGCACGGCGCTCACCTGTATCATAGCCAACGCTATAGCCCTGGCGGGCTCTGGGATATACCTTTACGGCAGAAGGCTTGAGGGCAGGTGAAGGCAATAGGCTATGATGGGCTGCGTCACCAGGCGCGGGGCCTGCCGCCTCGGGGCCCGTCACCTGTGCCCTGGGCTCAGGCCTCTGAGCGGGGGCACGGAGTTCAGGTGCTCTATCTCGTCCGTTATCGCCTTGCTTTTGGCTATCTCCCTGTATATGAAGGCCGAGGGCCTCCAGTAGAGCCTCTTAGTTGAATAGTCCACCATGAGGAGCCCGAACCTCTTGCTGAAGCCCGAGGCCCACTCGTAGTTGTCCGCCAGGGACCAGTGCAGGTAGCCCATCACGTTGACGCCGTCCTGCAGCGCCCTGTGCACCTGGTACACGTGGGAGACGAGGTAGTAGGGCCTCTGGTAGTCGCCCTCGTCTGCTATGCCGTTCTCCGTCACGAGCAGCGGCAGGTGGTACCTGTCCCAGTACTCCCTCAGCACGTTATAGAGCCCCTCGGGGTAGAACTCCCAGCCGAAGTCGCTGCACGGCCTCCCGGCTGGGCTCACGCCGTTGGGCTCGCAGCCGTGGCCGTAGCCGGGCACTATTTCATAGCCGCCTCCCCTTGCCCTCACCACCTGCCTAGTGTAGTAGTTAACCCCTATCCAGTCGAGCCTTCCCTTGAGGTCCTCCCTCACTGAGCCCCCGAGCTGCCCCCTTACCACGGCGTCGAAGAAGGCCCACCTGTTGTCAAGCTTAGCCCTCTCGGCGGCCTCCCTGTCGGCTTCCGTGAGCGGCGTGAAGTCGGAGTTGGCGTAGATGACCCCAACGGGCTTCTTGGTGATGGCCTTCACAGCGTCATAAGCCCTGGCGTGGGCCTGCACGAGGTTCCTCATGGCCCTCCCCGCGCACTCAAGGCAGAGGTAGCCGGGCGGGAAGCCGGACTTTACTGCAGCGTAGCCGAGCCCCCAGACCACGTTCGGCTCATTCATGGTGGAGTACATGTAGACCAGGTCGTCAAGCTTCCAGGCCACGTAGGCCGAGAACTTGGCGAACTCTATAACGGTCCTCGCGTCAAGCCAGCCCGAGGGGGCGGAGAGGTTCCCCCTCCTTACTGCTATGGGGTCGTGGAGCCAGAGGGGCAGGGGCCAGTGGTAGAGGTTCAGTATGAACGTCATCCCCCTTGACCTGAGGTCGCTGAACATCTCCCTGTAGTGGTTGATGGCTTCCTTGTTGGCCAACTTGTCCAGCTGCTCCAGAGCGCTCTCGCTGACATAAACCGACAGCACGTCATCGCCCTTGACCTCGGCGTCCACCTTGACGTCGAAGGTAGGCCTTGGGAATATCCTGCTCCACTCGACCCCTATCCTGGCGGCCGTTAGCCCCATCGCCTGGGCGGCGTCGTGGAACTTCCTGTAGTTGCCCCAGTAGCCGGGGCCGTTCTCAGGGAAGTCCCCGCTCACGAGGCCAGCCGCTATGTTCTCGCGGTCGTGGACCCAGGCGTACCAGTCGCTGTTAGGGTCCTCGCTGCCGGGGGTCCCCATCTCTGACTGGAAGCCCGCCTGGGACCAGCCGAACAGGAAGTCCTTCGGGAAGGTAACAGCCAACTGGATCGCCGCTCAGCACGTGCTTCTGCTAGAATTTAAGGGCTTCAGGGGTGGGACGACAGGGCTATTGCAAGGGAGTAGGCCGTGGCCAGGATGATAGTGACGTAGAACCTGTACCTGACGACCTTCAACAGGGGCTCGCTCCTGACGCCCAGCACGGTGAGCACCGCCGGCACTGCAGCGGGGGCCACGGCCAGGGTGAGCAGCCCCCAGGGCCAGAGCAGGGCCGCCGGGAGCAGCAGGGACGTAAGCACCATGGTGGCGTAAAGCCAGGAGGCCGCGGCCCTGCCTATCCTGACCGGCAGCGTCCTGACGCCGTGAGCCCTGTCCCACTCGTAGTCCCTTATATTGTCAGCCAGCACCACCGAGGACGTTATGAAGGCCATCGGCAGCGAGAGGGCGACCTCCCTGAGGGAGAGAGCGCCGGAGACCGCGTAGGCGGCGCCAACAACCATCAGGACAGCCGTTATGAAGACGTCAAGCTCGCCCAGCCCCATGTACTTGAGCCCTACCGGGCCGCTGTAGCAGAACAGCAGGAAGGCGCCCACGGCCAGGAAGAGGGGCAGCAGGGGCCTGTCGAAGGCCAGGGTGGCGATGGCCACGAGGGCGGAGCCGAAGGCAAAGAGCGACACCCCAAAGGCCTTGAGCCTCCCCAGGTCTATGCCGAGCCTATAGAAGCTGTGTGGCCTCGCCATTACGCCTGGAGCCCCAGGGGCGTCCACGCCCCTCGCAGTGTCGAAATAATCGTTCAGCACGTTCTCAGCGGCCTGGAACGCGGCCACCCCCAGCGCTACCATTACAGTGAGCAGCATGGGCACCGGCCTGAAGCCGCAGAAGTAGCTCATAGCTATTACGCCGCCCACCACCGCCCTGGCGAGGCTGTTGAGGAGGGACCACGGCCTGGTCGCTGTGAAGTACCTCCTCAGCCTACAGGCCGTACTCGGCCCACCTCCTGTTCACGAGCTCCACGGTGTCCCTGTCAGGCTCCAGCTCCTCAGGGGGCTCCGCTCCAGTCTCGTCCTTCAGCTTCCTGGTGGCGTCAACTATCAGCTTGCTGCCCACCCTCCTCCTCGGCAGGTAGGAGACGTCAAGCTCGTCGGCCGGGGCCCGGGGCACCGCTATGATGTCCCTTGAGGGGTCCACGAAGCTTGAGACCGCCCAGGTGACCTGTCCCAGGTCATGCGGGTTCACGTCACTGTCAACTACAATTATTATCTTAGTGAGCGACATCTGGCCGGTGCCCAGGAGGCCCATGGCTACCTTCACGGCCTCCCCCGGGAACCTCTTCCTTATTGAAACTATGGCCAGTCCCTGGACCCACCCCTCTGCCGGGAATGAGACGTCAACGACCTCTGGGAAGAGGTACTTGATCAGGGGCAGGAAGGCCCTCTCCACCACCTTGGCTATCACGGAGTCCTCCATGGGCGGCCTTCCCACGACAGTGCCGTAGTAGATTGGGTCAGGCCTCGCGTAGGCCCTCTCAAGCTTGAAGGTCGGGAACGGCCTGTCGGGCCTGTCGTAGAACCCGACGTGGTCCCCGAAGGGCCCCTCCGGCCTCAGGTCCCCCAGGTCTATGTAGCCCTCAAGCACTACCTCGGCGTGGGCGGGCACCCTTATGCCGTTGGGGAGCTGGTGCACCTCGACGCCCTCCCCCCTCAGCGAGCCGGCCACGAGGTACTTGTCAAGGGGGTACGGCGCGGGCATCACCCCGGCCAGCAGCGTGCCCGGGTCAGCGCCTATCACTAGGGCCGCCGGCATCCTGCCCTCGCCCCTCTCCCTCGCCCTGGCCTCCTCAGCGTAGCCCCTCTTGTAGGTCTGCCAGTGGACCACGGCCTCCCTCTCGTTTACTATCATGACCCTGTAGACGCCGAAGTTGGTAGACTCGCCCAGCTCGCCGGACTCCCTGTGCACGAGCAGCGCGTAGGTGAGGTACCTGCCCCCGTCCTTGGGCCACGTCTTAAAGGCCGGGAGGTCTGCGAGCCTCAGGTCTGGTCTCTCCTCGAAGTCGGGCCTCCCCTGCCTCGGCAGGTATGAGGCAGCCCTGAGCAGGGACGTCACGCTGCCCCTGATTACATCAGCTGGGGACGGCATCCTGGACCCCAGCTCGTCAAGGCCGCTGACGCCGAGGCCCAGCTTTACTGCGTCCTCGCAGCAGAATATGTTGCCCGCGACCCTCCACCCTGGGCTCCCCTCGACGTCCTCGAAGAGCACAGCGGGCCCCCCCGACTTCATGAGCCTCCTCAGGATCTCGGGTATCTCAAGCACGGGGGAGACCCTGGCCTTAACCCTCCTCAGCATCCCCCTGGACTCGAGGAGGTCCAGGTACTGCCTCAGGTCCCTCAGGGCCATCATGACCACCCCGCGGCCTTCCTTATCAGCTCAGCCCTCCCGCTGGGCGGGGCCTTCCTCAGGTCCTCGTGGGCTACCACCCTGCCTGGCCTTCCGGCTATCGCCGTGACCACGTCAGCCACCTGGGCCGTCTCCTCGATCTGGTGACTCACGATTATAATTGTCTTCCCCTCGCGCGCCAGCGACCTAACTATGTCGTTGAGCGACCTGACGGCCTCCAGGTCGAGGCCCGTGTAGGGCTCGTCGAGGAGGAGCACGTCAGGGTCTGTGATCAGGGACCTGGCTATGGCCACCTTCCTCCTGGTGCCGCCGCTGAGCTCCCTGGGGTATGAGCCCAGGAACCTGGTTATGCCGAGCCTCTCCGCTATCTTAACTGCCTCCTCCCTGGCCCTCTCCATGGGCACGCCGGCGACCTCCAGGGGCAGCGTTATGTTTCTCATCGCTGACCTCCACGGCAGGAGCGAGTCGCCCTGGGGCACCAGCGAGACCCTTCCCTCCACCTTGACGAGGCCCTCGTCGGGCCTTATTATGCCGGCTATTATCCTGAGCAGCGTGGTCTTGCCGACGCCGTTTGGCCCGACCACGGCGTGGACCTCGCCTGCCCTGGCCTCAAGGCTAACGCGCTGCAGCACCGCGACCTTCCCGAAGGCCTTGGACACGTCCCTGACCAGCACCGTCACTCCATCCACTTCGTGGCCCACCTCTCTATGGGCCTCAGGGCGCCGAGGTCTATGATAACCATGACAAGCACCAGCAGCAGAGACCAGGCCTCAAAGGCGGCGTACTGGTGTAGCTCGAAGAAGAGGTAGAGCCCGTACCCTATGCCCCCGGCGGTGCCGAAGGCCTCGGCCACGGGAGACACTATGAGGGCCACGCCCAGGGCTGACCTGGAGCCTGAGGCGAAGTAGGGGACCGAGGCCGGGAGGTCTATGTAGGCGAGCCTCCTGAGCCCCCTGAGCCCCAGGGCGGCCGCCAGGTCCCCGAACCTCGCCCTTGACGTGTTGAGGCCCTCTATCAGCGAGGTCTCAAGGGGAGGGAAAGCCGAGAGGCCGCTGACCAGTATGGGCACGAGCCTGCTTGAGAAGCCGAGCAGTATGAGCAGGGCCAGGCTCCAGGCCACTGGGGTGACGCTGTGGAGTATCTCCCTGACAGTTTCAACCGTTGACTCGCCAAGGTCGCCGAGCTCGTAGACCACGGCCCCGACGACTGCCATGGCAGAGGCCACGGCGTAGCCCCCTATGGCGTCAACGAGGGTCACCGCGGTGCTCCACGCGGCCTCGGCCGGGTGGGCCGCGAGGTACCTGATGGCGGGGACAGGGCCAGGTATGAGGCCTGAGGAGAGCTCGGGAGAGAGCTGCCAGGCCACGAAGACCAGGGCGACGCCGAGCAGGTAGCCGGCAGTCCTTCTGGCCGTCATGTCAGCTGAGCCCCAGGTCGCTGCACGTTATTATCCTTGAGGTGTTGGGCATTGTTGGGAAGAACCCTGACCTGAGCAGGTACTGCCACTCTGACACCAGCTCCTGGTACTCCTGCTGGTTTATGCAGACAGAAGTCGGGGTGTCGTTGGTGGAGGCCCACACGAGCTGGGACACGTTGCTGGGCACGCCGTAGAGCTTCTCAAGGGCGAGGGCTGCCAGGCTCTCGTTGTGGTCCCACGCCTCAGCCGACTCAGCGTGCAGCGTGAGCACGTTGACCAGCAGGTGCCTGTTGCTGACAAGCTTTGACGTGGCCACCCAGACGAGGAAAGGAGCGGTCTCCTGTCCGGTCAGGTTGTGCCACATCTCCTGGTAGGTGGCGATGACCCTCATGTGGTACAGCTCCACCGCCTCGGCCAGCATGGGCTGCCATATGACGCCCGCCTGGGCAGAGCCTGTGAGCACGGCGTCTATGACGTTCCCCGGGGCGGCGTTTATGACGTGGACCACGTCGGGGCCTGTCATGTTAGGCGACACCGTTAGGTTGTAGAGCTCCTTCATCATTATCACGAAGAGGTAGTAGGTGCCCGTGCCCACGGGTATGGCAACAGTCTTGCCTGCCAGCTGGGCCGGCGAGGTTATGTTTGAGCCCGCGGGCACTACTATTCCCTGGAAGAGCGGGAAGTCGACGGCAACCACGTAGGTGTCGTTGCTCTGCAGCAGGGCCAGCCCGGCCAGGTCAGCTGGCAGTATGGCTATGTCAACCTCGCCCCTGAGCAGGGCGTCGAAGAGAGAGGGCGTGAGCGAGTAGATCACGTAGTTAACCCTGACGGGGACGTTTGATATCGATGGGTTAACCCTGTAGGCGTCAAAGGATGAGATGCCAACCGATATGCTTCCGATGCTCACAGAGCTGCTGCCATGGCTGACCACGAGGGCCACTGAGGCCCCTATGACAACAACTATGATAACGACCGCGGCCGCCAGCAGCGCAGGCCTCGTGATAACCACCAAAGGGTGGTGTGCAGGCCTTAAATTTAAACTTAACCTGTTAGAGTTAAAATTTCCAGAGATTATAATTAAAACACAATTAAACCCGCTGGCTGAAACCCCGAAATCTTAGCCGGGCCGGGATAGTAATGGCCAAAAGGCTTAACAATATTAAGTTAGATAGCCTCCTGCAGGGCTGGAGTGAAGGTTGCCCGCAAAGGCTGTTCTAAGGCCTGAGGTTGACTCCTTCTACTCCTTCTACAAGGTTGTCGTGAGCGAGGAGCACTGCAGGGGGCTGGCCTGCTACGCCGCCAGGTCCCTCAACCCTGAGGCCTGGAGGAAGGCCGTTGCCCAGCGGCCGCCGACCTACTGCCTGGGCAAGTGCTACGCGGGGCCCTCGAGCACGCTGACGGGCGGCGCGCCTCACGTGGAGGTCAGGTCGAGGAGGGCGGTGGTGCTCAGGCACATAGT
>NZ_JBMFJI010000027.1:0-11252 GCF_049973875.1 Acidilobus sp. | reverse complement strand
AAGTCCTCCCTTGGCTCCACGAAGCTCACGTAGAGCGACGGCTCGCCCGAGGAGGCCCCCTGGTAGGCGAACTGGCTCGCGAGGGTGGTCTTGCCCGCCCCGGGGTAGCCGGCCACAAGTATTATGGAGCCCCTAGGCACGCCCTCAGAGAACATGTCGTCTAGGCCTGGCACTCCGAGGAATATCCTCTGCCTGGCGGCCTGGCTGCTCTGGCTCAACGCTACAACCTCTGCTCAGTCATGGACAAATATTGTCGCAGTGGGTTTTTAATCTAACTCCCCCGGCGCGTTAACCCTAGAAAGTAAACCCTTTTATGGGACCAGACCTTTCCATGGGCGTATTTTATCTTCCCCAGGCAGCGAAGGGCGCGGTGCAAGAGGGCTTGATGCCGAGGGTCTCCGAGGCCGAGCTCAACAGGAGGCTGAAGGCCCTCAGGGAGAGGGTGGCCGCCTCAGGGGCCCAGGCGGCCGTGCTTACTTCCTCCGTAAGCATATTCTACTTCACAAACCTCTCGTTCATAACCACTGAAAGGCCCGTTGTAGTCATAGTGCCTGTGGACGGTGAGCCCTTCGCGGTCCTGCCGAGCGTCGAGATGGGCCACGCGGAGTACAGGAACTCCAGGTGGGGAGGCGTTGTCAAGCGCTTTGAGTACTACTTTGACTACCCCGGGGAGGTGCACGTGGCCAACTTCATAGCGGACGCCATAGCAGGCTCTGGGCTGAGGCACGTCATGGGGGAGCCCCTGGGGCCCAAGGGGGCCTACGGCTACTCTGGCCCGCCCCTCCAGGAGCTGCTTGCCAAGAGGGGGGTCAAGTGGACTGACATGGGCGACCTGGTGGCGGAGATGAGGCTCATCAAGTCGCAGGAGGAGCTCTCGCTGATAGAGGAGAGCGGCAGGTGGGCCTCAAGGGCCATAGACAAGGCCATGGAGCTTATGGCCCCGGGCAGGTGGGACTGGGAGGTCTCGCTGGAGGCCAGCCTCGAGGTCAGCAGGGAGATGAACAGCCACTACTCGCCTTACGTGCCCCTGAGGGGCACCGTGGGCTGGGTCGTGGGCTTCAGGGGGCAGGTGGGCGAGTTCTCGGCGTACCCCCACGCCCTGGTGGCCGAGAGGCCCATGAGGGAGGGGGACGTCATTGGGATAGGCTCCGGGCCCGAGGTGGGGGGCTACTTCGCTGAGCTCGAGAGGACCCTTGTCCTTGGGACGCCGAGCAGGGAGGTGAGGGAGTACTTCGACAAGATGCTGAAGGTGAGGCAGGCGGCCATCGAGTCCCTGAGGCCGGGCGCCAGGGCCTCCGACGTGGACCGGGCCATGAGGGCAAAGGCGAGGGAGCTCGGGGTGGAGGGCCTGCTGAGGCACCACAGCGGCCACGGCCTGGGGCTTGAGGAGCACGAGCCCCCGTTCCTCGACGTGGGCAACGGCCAGGAGCTCAGGCCGGGCATGGTAGTTACCATAGAGCCCGGCCTCTACGTGCCCGGCCTCGGGGGCTTCAGGCACAGCGACACCTTCGTCATAACAGAGGACGGCGCCAGGAGGCTGACCAGTTACCCGGAGGACATAGATGAGCTCACGGTGAGGCGCTAGAGCTCGTAGTAGGCGTTGGCTATGGAGCACGCCACGTCCCATGACTTGAGGGGCTCCCCCTCCCTTATCCTGTAGTACTTGAGGGCCAGGGACTTGACCTCGTCGGAGAAGTCGCCCCTCGGGAAGGCCCCGAAGCCGACCGGGACCCCGAGGGACGAGGCCTCCCTGAGGACTGAGAGCGTGTCCGAGCTTGCCCCGCCCTCGGAGAACACAATGACCCTCCTGTCCCCCAGGAAGTCCCTGAGGCTGTCGGCCACCTTCCACGCCAGCGGCCTCCCGCTCGGCGGCACCCTGTTATTCCTCAGCAGCTGCGCCATGAGGCCCTTGAACCTGTCGTAGTTCTTTGGCACCCTTACGTCGGGGGCGAACGCGAAGACCCTGCCGTCCTGGACGTGCATGTAGACCTCCACCTTGCCCTCCAGGACAGGCCTCTTCTCCAGGAGGTTAAGGAGGCTGAGGTGCACTATGTCAGGCCTGCCCCTCCTCCACCAGCCCTCCAGCGACCTCATAGCCTTCCAGTGCAGGCCAGCGTCAAGGACCATCTCCTCCGGCCTGAGGCCGTACCTCCTGGCGGTCTTGACCACCTGGGGGTGGGAGGCGAGCTCCTTGGGGACGACCTCCAGCGCGGAGTCCAGGAGGAGCACGGTGAGCTTGGCCAGGCCCCCTCACCCTATTCTACAATAGGTTGTGCAGCGGCAGCGGAGCGTTTACCTGCGGCGCGGCCCTACTCCTCATAGTAGTCGCTCTCCTCGGCCTCCCCCTTGCCCTCCCTGCCCCAGAGCTCCCTCCTCCTGGCCTCCAGCTGGTTCACCTCAGCTCCCATCAGCTCGGCCGCCGTGAGCAGCCTGACGCCGGCCTCCTCGGCGGCCCTGTAGTGCTCCTTCAGCTTCTCCCTGTAGCTGAGGTCCCTGAGGAGGTGGTGATCAACTACTACTGTGTCGGCCACCCGGGCCTTGATCAGCTCCATCAGGCCGTCCAGGCCCCTCTGGACGGCCTCAACGGGCACCTTGAAGCCGGCGAAGTATGTAGGGGGGCCGCTGAGCACCAGGAGCCTGGCCCCGGCCCAGGACTTGAGCTGCTCTATGGCCTGGGGGTCGGCCGGCCCCTGGGAGTCGCTGGCGAATATTATTGACTCGCCGTCGCACGACGCCCTGACCATTATCAGCCTCCCCACCTTGGTGCCCGGCTCGCCGTGCCACACTGGCGGGGAGAACTCCAGGGTCAGGCCCCCCACCCTGAAGGTCTGCCCGTCGGCGTAGGACACCTGGGAGTTCTGCTCAACCTTGCCCTCCACCAGGAACCTCCTGGCCCTCCCCCTCTGGCTCCAGTTGATGTTATTGTTCGGGTCCTTGACCAGGAGCCTCTTGCCGTAGTAGAGGTCGGGCCTGTCCTTGAGGTAGTGATCGTAGTGGTAGTGCGTTATTATTATAGCGTCCGAGCGGGAGACCTCCTCTGCTATCCTCTCAAGGGCGCTGTGAAGCGCCTGAAGCTCAAGCTGGTGTGGCGGCAGGCCGTACCTCCTGGGCGCGAGGGAGGCGCCTAGGTCTATGCCGAGCCTGACGCCGCAGGCCTCGGCCACCGTGGCTATGCTCCTCACCCCCATGCTGTCGGCCGCGAGTATTGAGACGTCGAAGGGCCCAGCCCTTACCAAGCTCCCGCCGAGGGCCCTGTGGCTTCCGGCGATAGTAAGCGTTTACACCTGCGGCTCAGGGTTAAAGGCACGAGCGGACCTGGGCCCGGGAGGGGTTTAGAGGCGCTCTCAGTAATACTCTCGAGCGAGAACCCGACGCTGCAGAGGGACCTTGAGGCCCTCTACCCCGGGCCAGTTCAGGTTCTTCTACATGCAGTACAGGCCTGGCCACGGCATAAGGAAGGACGAGATGGACCTCATGTTCGCGGAGCTCTCCAAGATAAAGGGGGAGGCGGAGCGGGCCGACGGCATACTCTACGCCAGGTCCTACGGGGCCTTCAAGGAGTTTCAGTTCAAGCTGCTCAGGGACTTCTCGGTGCCCGTGGTGATAGCCACGGAGGCCATACTGACCAGGCTCAGGGAGCTCGGGGCCAGGAAGGTCTACCTGGTGACCCCCTACAACCAGTGGAGGCACGACTACGAGGTCAGGTGGCTCAGGGGTAACGGCTTCGAGGTGGTGGGCTCCATAGCGCTGGGCAGGACCGGAGGCAAGGCCATAGCGTCAACGCCCCACGAGCTGGTGATAGACGCCGTCAGCGTGGCCCAGAGGAGCGAGGCCGACGCGATATACGTGGCGTGCACGATACTTTCAACGCTCCCCATCCTTGACAGGCTGAGGGGGAGGCTGCCCGTGGTCACCGCCTCCTCAGCGATGCTTGACGTGGCCAGGGAGATCGGGATCTTCAAGGGGTGAGCCCGTTGCTCTCCATAAGCTCCGAGCTGCTCGAGTTCCTCAGGCTCAGGGAGGGCACAGTAGAGGTCATAGACAGGGCCCCTCCCTCTGACGGGCAGCTGGAGGAGCTCGTGAAGGAGGCCATGGAGAGGGAGAAGTCCCTGGTGTCGGGCCTCAGGCTGGGCGACGACATGAAGTACGCCATAGACGTGGGCCTCACCAACGCGTCCTCAGGGCTCCTCTACCCGGCCGAGGTGGCGGTCAGGTTCTTCCTGGAGAGGGGCTCGCTGTGCCTCATAGCGTCGAGGACCACGGAGCTCTACATAAAGGCGCTGAGGGAGAGGGCCTGGCACGCCATGGTTGATGACGGCTACATAGTTAGGAGCGGGCCAGAGGCCGTGGGCAGGGTGAAGAAGCTGAGCGGCAGGAAGAGCCTTGAGGGGGACGCCATATTCCTCGCTGGGAAGCCTGTGTGCGAAAAGCACCTCAAGTGGCCCGAGTACTCAAAGCCCATTGAGGAGCTGCCCCTCGAGAAGAAGTACCTTAAGGCCGCGCTCGACAGCAGGAAGAGGAAGAAGGGCTCGGCAATAAGGTGCGCCTTCTGCAACAGGGAGGCCAGGTACTTCACCTTACCCATGATAAAGGCCAAGTGTTCATAGCGAGCTACCTGACTGGCCTTGACCCTAAGGAGCCCATGGAGCTCTACTCAAACCTCTCCAGGGTCCTCCACCCCTACGGCTTCTCGTGGCTGAGGCCTGAGGCGGCCTTCACCGTGTGGGCCAGGGACATGCTGACGGCGGCCTTCTACGTTAACTCCATGCTCGGCCTCCCGCTGCCGAGGGTCAGCCCGAGGAAGGCCCCGGCCAAGGCCGCGCTGGAGCAGCTGCTGTCCATAAGCGACACTGGCGAGGCCTCAAATGCCCCCGCATAGGGCTTCCCCAAGGGAAGCAAGTTGCTGTGGCTGGTGTTCACCACGGGCTTCTGCAACCTGAGGTGCGACTACTGCGGCGGCTCCTTCCCAAGCAAGGTAGTGCCCTACACCGTGAGGTACGACATTGAGAAGCTGAAGAGGCTCGTGGAGGCGGACCCCCAGGCCACGGTCATATTTTACGGCGGCGAGCCCCTGGCGAACCCCAAGTTCATAGAGGAGTTCATGGACAGGGTCAGGGCGAGGAGGTACGGCGTGCAGACCAACGGGACGCTCTACAGGCTGCTGCCCGACTCCTACTGGAGAAGGATGAACGTGGCCCTCCTATCAATAGACGGCAGGGAGTCCGTCACGGACAAGCACAGGGGCAGGGGCGTCTACAGGAGGGTGCTGGAGGCCGCCAGGCACCTCAAGTCGCTCGGGGTCGAGACCATAGCCAGGATGGCGGTGACCCAGGACACGGACATATACGAGGACGTCATGCACCTCCTGGGCCTCGGGCTCTTCGACAAGGTGCACTGGCAGCTCGACGTGGTCTGGTCGCCCAGGTGGGACTTCGAGGGGTGGGCCGAGAGGAGCTACTTGCCCGGTGTGAGGAGGCTCGTGGACCTCTTCATCTCGGAGCTCAGGAGGGGCAGGGTGCTCAAGGTAATTCCGATACTCGGCGTTGTGAGCGCCCACTTCTTCGGCGGCTACCCCGGCTCGCCCTGCGGCGCGGGCTACAGGAGCGTCGCCGTGAGCACCGACGGCAGGGTGCTGGCCTGCCCCATAGCAGTTTACGAGAGGTGGGCGGAGCTGGGCACGGTGGACAGGGGGTTCAGGCTCATGGGCCCCTACCTGGCCAAGGAGTGCGCCTCCTGCCCCTACAGGAGGTACTGCGGGGGCCGCTGCCTCTACGCCTCGGTGGAGAGGGACTGGGGCGAGGAGGGCTTCAAGGCTGTTGACAGGGTCACGAGGGCCTACCTCGACGCGGTGCTCTCAATAATACCTGAGGTGGAGCGGCTGGTGAAGGAGGGCGCCGTGAGGCTGGAGGACCTGAGGTACGACCCCACGGAGGACTCCACGGAGGTCATACCGTGAGGTGCGAAGCTCAAGGGTTATTAGCCTTGGAGGCCGCGCTGCAGCTGAAGCTCATGTCGCTGCTGCCCGACCTCGGCAACAGGAGGCCCGTCAGGCCGAACAGGTCCTGGAACCCGGTCATGGGCTGCCCTCACCTGTGCACCTACTGCTGGGCCATGAAGCTGATAGAGGGGAAGCTCAGGGACAGCCCCAAGTACAGGAACGGCTTCGTGCCGACGCTCCACGAGGAGGACCTTGAGAGGGCGAGGTTCAGGCCAGGCGACACGGTGTCGTGGTAGACATGGGCGACCTGTTCAGCGACGCCGTGCCCTCCGAGTGGATAGCGAGGGTGCTCAGGAAGGCCAGGGAGTTCCCGTCAACAAGGTTCATGTTTCTAACCAAGAACCCTGCCAGGTACGGCGAGTTCCTGGACCTCTTCCCCAGGGGCTCGGTGCTGGGGGCCACCATAGAGACCAACAGGGACGACCTTGCTAGGTCCGTGTCGAGGGCCCCTCCGCCGTTGGCCAGGCACGAGGCCATGGCTGAGCTCAGGTGGCCCTACAAGTACGTCTCTATAGAGCCCATAATGGACTTCGACCTGGACGTCATGGTCTCCTGGGTGGCTGACATAAGGCCCGTGAGCGTCCACGTGGGCTATGACAACTGGAACTCGAGGCTGCCCGAGCCGCCGCTCTGGAAGACGAGGGAGCTGGTCAGGAGGCTCTCCTCCCTGCCCCCCGGGACCTCCTCCCTCGCGCTGGAGGCCGAGAAGGGTGAAGCCAAGCTGTCCTACGACGGCCTAGTCTCCTTTAAGGCCGACCTGCTGGAGTCCTCGCTGTCGGCCTCCCTGGGGGGCCTGGGCAACCTGAGGGCTGAGCTCGACCTCAGCGACAGCGAGGCTGACCTTGACCTGTCCTACGGGGAGCTCAGGGGCGAGTCCAGGGTATCTGTTGACGCCGAGGGGAGCAGCGTTAACGTTAATGCCACCATCAGGGGAGGCAACTCGGTCACGCCCATGATCAAGGAGAGCGAGGACAGCTCCATCTCAATAGATGTCGACCGCTCCCTGGGCGGCGGCGAGGGCTCCGTAATATTTGAGCTCAGCTCGAGCGAGAGCCGCGTGAGGGCCAAGTTCAGGAGAGGATGAATGGTGGACGCGGCCATAGAGGTGGAGGGGCTCAGCAAGTCATACGGTAAGGTAGTAGCCCTGGAGGGGGTCAGCCTGAAGGTTATGAGGGGCGAGCTCGTCTCCCTCCTGGGCCCCAACGGCGCCGGCAAGACGACCCTGGTGAAGCACCTGTACTGCGAGCTCAGGCCCCAGTCGGGCAGCGTCAGGGTGCTGGGAGGAGACCCGTGCGACAGGGGGGTGAGGCTCAGGCTCGGCGTTGCCCCCCAGGAGGCGGTCCCCTTCCTTGACCTCACGGTATTTGACAACGTCTACTACGCGGCCAGGATAAGGGGCGTCCCAGCCAGCAAGGCCAGGGCCATGGCTGAGGACACGGTGAGGGCCCTGGGGCTCTGGGAGCACAGGGACAAGTACGTCATAGACCTCTCCGGGGGGCTCAAGAGGAGGACCCTAATAGCCATGGCGGTGGTCCACAGGCCTGAGGTGCTAATACTTGACGAGCCCACCACGGGCCTCGACCCCGAGGCCAGGAGGGAGCTGTGGGACCTGCTGAGGCAGCTCAAGGGCGAGGGGAGGGCCATACTCCTCACAACCCACTACATGGAGGAGGCCGAGGCGCTCTCCGACAGGGTGTACTTCATTAACAGGAAAGTCATAGCCGAGGGGACGCCGGCGGAGCTGAGGAAGAGGTTCGCCTACTACTACGAGGTAGTTGACCTGGAGGAGGGCAAGGTGTACAAGGTCAGGGAGGACGAGGTCAGGGACTTCGTGTCAAGGCTCAGGGGGAGGTTTGAGGTGAGGGCCCCGTCCCTCGAGGAGGTGTACCTGGAGGTGATGAAGGGCGCTCAGGGAGCTTGAGTCGCTGGCCGAGATGTTCATCAAGGAGGCCAAGACCTGGATAGCGGTGAACCTGTTCTTCATGATAGTGTTCCCAGTGGCCATAATAGCGTCATTCGGCTACATAGTGAGCAGGCAGGACGCCTACTACCTGGTCTCGGGCACAATAGTCTTCCAGGTGGCGCTCTCCGGCATGCTCTCAGTGCCAAACAACATAGGCATGGACAGGTACGGGGGCAGGATCTCAATTATGATAGCCAGCGGCGTGCCGCTGTGGGCATACGCAATGACGTCCGCGCTCGTTAACAACATCTTTGCCGTGCTGTCAGGCCTGCTCATAGTTGGGGTGGCGGTCCTCCTGAGGTACGTAGCGGTCAGCGCCGTCGGGCTGGCCTACCTCACGGTTGCGCTGCTCCTGAGCACCTTCGAGGGCTCCATGGTAGGCCTCCTGATAGCTGCAAGGATAAGGAACTGGAGGCTGCTGCAGCAGGTGACCCAGATAGTGTCGTTTATGCTAACGTTCTTCGCCCCGGTCTACTTCCCCCTGTCCCTGCTGCCAAGGTACCTCCTGCCCCTGGCCATGCTTGAGCCCACGACTTATGCGGCGCAGGCCATAAGGCTCTCGCTCCTCGGCAGCCCGGCGTCGCTGCTCTGGGGGCTGGCCGCGCTGGTGTACGGCGCTATAGCCGGGGCCATAGCGGGCAGGTGGGGC
The DNA here is from genome assembly GCF_049973875.1 of Acidilobus sp. Classification (NCBI taxonomy): domain Archaea; kingdom Thermoproteati; phylum Thermoproteota; class Thermoprotei; order Acidilobales; family Acidilobaceae; genus Acidilobus; species Acidilobus sp. The sequence continues at coordinate 2,642 of NZ_JBMFJI010000027.1, read as the reverse complement.
CTCGCCTGATCACTTCAGCCCCTCAAGGTACTTGGCCAGGGCCCCCTTGAAGGAGGCGTAGCTAAAGCCCCTTGCGACCTCCATGGAGGCCGCTGACAGCTTGGACCACCTCTCCTCGCTGCCCAGAAGCCAAGATATGGCCCTGGCCGCCTCCTCGGGCGTGGTGTAGCCGAGCCCCTGGTCCACCCTTGAGGCCATGTCAGTCCACCCCCCTCCGTCCCTGTAGACGACCGGCACGGCCCCGGCTGCCATGCCCTCAGCTATTGCAATGCCGAAGTGCTCAGCGAAGGGAGGGTGGAGGTAGACCTTGGCCCTGGCGTAAAGCTTCAGGAGGTCCCCCCTCGGCACGTTGAACTCCATGTGAACCATGTCGTCAACTCCCAGCCTCCTGGCCTCGCCCCTTATGGCCTCTATGACGGGCCCCGAGTAGCCGGCCGTGGAGCCTACTATGTAGAACTCAGCCCTCACGCCCATCTCCCTGGCGGCCCTGGCTATTGCAGGGATGACTTCAAGCCTCTTCTCGGGGGTGAACCTCGACACGGTGAGCACCAGGGGCTCCTTCTCGGCCCTCCTCGCGGCCTCGCCTATGGCCTCCACGTCAACCGGGGGGTAGAGGACCCTCGCCTCAACGCCGTAGGCCTGCCTAACCTTCTCGGCTGTCCACGAGCTGTTGGTCAGCACGAGCCTCGGGGGCCTCCTGGAGGCCTCCCTCAGCACGGGCCTCGCCGCCAGCCTCACGGCCAGGTTGTAGGCCCACCTCAGGCCGCCCCCTCCCATGTAGTCCAGGAGGGCGGGGTAGTGTATGTAGACGGCGTCCGAGGGGGAGGGGACGTTGGCCTGGGTCTCGAAGATCAGCTCGTAGCCCTCCTCCCTGAGCCTGGGGAGGCCCTCCCTCATGAAGGCCCTCAGGGCCAGCACTCTCCTGAGCCTGGTGAGCCTGTTCCTTGAGATGCCCTCGAGGGGGAACCCTATGTCCAGGACCCTGGGCGGCGGCTCCCCAGGGGCCAGGAGCTGCCAGGCGCTGACGTTTAACCTCATGGTGTAGAGGTCGGCCTCGTGCCCCAGCTCCCTCAGCGCCCTGTGGACGCTTACGGCAAGCCTCTCCCCGCCGCCCGCCTTCTCTATCAGGGTGTGGACCACCGCTACCTTCATGACTTACCGTAGCTGAAAAGGTGATGCACAAATAAAAGCGTGAGGGCTCCACGACGTGGGCGTTGCAACAGAGGATATAGCCCCCTGCGACCCCCCTAGCGGGGAAGGCCATCTTGGCGTCCCTTGGAGGCTACCTAAACCTGGTCCCTCCCAGCGGCCTCAGGGACTGCGTCACCGCCTCCTCCACCAAGGCGGGGGAGTCCAGCTGGGTCACCGTGAAGGACTCGCAGGGCCACGGCATAGCCGTTGACCCAAACCCGTGGAACACATGGGAGGGCTTGGGCAGCTCCTCGGTGAAGCTCTGCAGCGACGGACTTGACGTGGTGGTCTCCTACAGTGAGGCCACGGCGGCTAGGCCGCCCGAGACCGTGCTCGGCTACCCGGAGGTGATATACGGCTACAAGCCGTGGGGCGCCCTCTCAACGCAGACGTCCCCGCTGCTCCAGCTGCCGGCAAAGGTGAGCCAGCTCCCCCATATGCTGGTGTACGTTGACTACTCAGTAGAGTTCCCCAACGGCAGGGGCAACCTCGCCTTTGACCTGTGGCTCACGAGGAGGCCAGACCAGGGCAGCGTGGGGCCCAGGGAGCTCGAGGTCATGATATGGCTCTACCGCACCCCGGGCTTTAACCCGATGGGCTACCAGTCCCCCAGCTCAACCATCGCGCTGCCGACCGTGGTCAACGGGAGGCCCGGCGTTGTCAACTGGGGAGTTTACGTAGCTGACCCCATGGGCCCGGGCCGCTGGACCTACGTGGCCTTCACCCTCGAGCCCCCGCTGGCCTCAGGGAGCGTCATGGTGCCCCTGACCCTCGTGCTAAGGTCGCTCCAGGGCCTCCTGCAGTGGGGCGACGACGTGAAGGACCTCTACCTTAACGGCCTTGAGCTGGGCATGGAGTACACGTCGCTGACCTGGCCTCCTACCAAGGTGAGCGTCATGGCCAGGTACAGGCTGAGCTCATATGGTGTCCTGGTCCTCCCCTGGACCTAAGGCTTAATAGCCCCCGCTGAAGCCACTCTACGGCCTCTGAGGAGGGATTGGGGGATGTCAGTTCGCGTGCCACTCGCGGGCCTCCCTTGGTAGGCCCGCGTTAGGCCTCATGGTAGTCTTTATTGTAGTTCTCGCACTCCTTGGCGTCCTCGTGTGGCACCACTTTAGTGGCGATGTAACTACGAACACCGAAGAGCTACAGGCATACTCCATGTCGCCCCCAGCGCTGAGCTCCTACACGGCAATAGCCGGGCAGCCCATTTACATAACTGTGACCTCTTACTCGCCGTCGCCCGGCCAGTACGTTATCATATACACAGGCAACGGCAGTGCCGTGAACTCGACTACAGGCTCGGTGCAGGTCACATATGCCTACCCAGGCCACTACCTGGTGTACTACACCATATATAAGGACGGCCAGCTTGTGGGCAGCTCCCAGGGCAACCTGCTGGAGGTCCTCGTGGCCCCGCCGCAGTTCAACGAGAGCTACGCCCAGCTCAT
>NZ_JBMFJI010000026.1:0-12250 GCF_049973875.1 Acidilobus sp. | reverse complement strand
AAACATGGTGTTGGAACTACTGTCCGGCACTGCGTCGTTCCTCGCACCTGCTCTTACAGAAACCAAAACATGGTGTTGGAACTCAGGTACAGACATCCCTACCACCTCTTTCCCGGGCCAGGGGAAACCAAAACATGGTGTTGGAACAACAACATCAACCTCAACAATATCCCTGCCGTCTTCAGCGGAAACCAAAACATGGTGTTGGAACCTTTACGCTAGAATAATGAAACTAAACGAGAAAGGGCTAGAAACCAAAACATGGTGTTGGAACACGTTGGAACTTTCACAAAGTCGCTGTAGATAGCAAAGGAAACCAAAACATGGTGTTGGAACGCAGGCGTAGTAGTGGCCCCTCATGAAGCGACAGTAGTTGGAAACCAAAACATGGTGTTGGAACACCATTTCTTCGGGGTATCCGTCCCAGTGCTTGTATAAGAAACCAAAACATGGTGTTGGAACATAAAGTAAAGTGCGAAAACGGGCCGCCAGTATCGACCGAGAAACCAAAACATGGTGTTGGAACAGGAGAAAGTCTATAGCGTCGTTAAACGTGTCCTCCACGAAACCAAAACGTGGTGTTGGAACTTAGTAAGTGCGTCTATCTCTATCCCCAGCTTATTGTGAAACCAAAACGTGGTGTTGCAACAGAGGGACGCCCCTGTCTACGCACAGCTCCCCATCAAAGAAACCAAAACATGGTGTTGCAACCTTCCAGTGTTGTAGACCTTGGACATTATGGCAACAGGTGATATGTGAAACCAAAACGTGGTGTTGCAACTGGGGGCCTCTGGGGCCTCCGGGTCGTTTAGTATAACACGAGAAACCGTGAACTAATGTTGAAGCTCAAACAATCGAGCCTTATTACTATGGGCTGTAGAGCAGAAGAAACCATGAATAGTGTTAAAACTGTGTACTGCCAGGTGTTGCCAGGGCGCCGCGCAGGGCGCAAAGCCGGGGCGCGACAAAACTGACTATGGGGAAGCGCAAGGACGCCCAGGGCTGCAGCGGAGGGCGCGCAAGTCTTGGGCCATCAGGTCACTGCTTTCCTGCGCACTTGAAATCTAGCTGGTTGACCTCGACCTCGAGCTCCCCATATCCCCTCGTGGTCCTCCTGCCCAGCCCATCTTGCCTGAGAAGACGACCGCTGCCAGAAGCAGCTTGAGCAGCTCTGGGGCCTTTACATTGCACCTGTTAAGTTCGTCCTGGTTAAACGCTATGAAGGTGGTGAACGTCACGCCTGGGTTCACGGCTAGGAACTTAACGGGGACCGGCATGACCTCGTACTCGTCCCTTACGTTGGGCCTGTAGTGGGGGTTTATAATGTCGGCTGTCAGGAGCCCCCTATCGCTTGAGGTGGGGTAGGCGTCAAATATCGTGAGCATGCCAGCGCTCCCGGCGCTGCCGAATAGGCAGTCGGTCAAGTTGCCATCATTAGTGACGCCGTAGAAGGCGTTCCTGAGTATGCCCTTAACCGCGCCGCTTGGAATAATAGGCACGTCCAGTATTGGGTTCCACGCCATGCCGGCCTCGGTTATGAAGTAGAGGGGGTCCTCAGCCGGCAATGACCTTGCCTCTGGTCCTCAGCGAGAGTCTTAGGTAGCGGAGGCCGAGCCCCCTGAGGGAGTCCCTCAGCTCCTCGACGTACATAGAGGCGGGGCTCAGCCTCGCCCTGAAGTCGGCGTTGTGCTGCAGGAGGAACTTAACTACCTCGTCCCTGGCTTAGCGCTGGGCCTTAGAGGGGTCGCTGGGGTACGTGTGAGGGTCGCCATTAAGTTGCATTTTTATTTTTATTAAAATATTTAAGTTAACTTAAATGCACGGCCTTCGCTGGCGCAACAGTGGTTTCTGGCGCGGAAACCAGCGCCACGACCGCAGTACACGAAGCCCAACACGATTCTGTGGCCGCACAGCGCTTTAGCCCATGTGTGAAGGGCCCTCGGCATGACGGGGACCGCGTTAGGAGGTCGCGGCCAGCACGACAGCCCATATAACAAGGAGGGCAACTGGGGCTGCCGCAGCCCTGAGAGGCCTCTGGGCATGGCGGCCGTCCTTTTAGTTCCATAATAGATACTCGCCGCCTCGGCCCCTAAGGCGGCTTCTTTGATTTCAAATGAGATGCCGTGAGGTTAACGTATATGCGGGACAGACGGCGGAAGCGCCGTCGCCTCCCTTAGGATGCGACTGTGGAGGCTTTGAGGGAACGTTTATATAATACCTTAAAGTAAAGTAAGATTGTCTTGGGTGGCCCGTTTGTCCAGCTCAGGCACACCTAAAGCACTCCCCCTTCTGGTTTACGCCGTGACCCCACTTCACGTGGGGGCTGGCAGGAGCCTGGGGGCCGTTGACCTGCCGATACAGAGGGACCCCTACAACTATCCAATAGTTATCTCCTCTTCGTTTAAGGGAGCGCTTAAGTCTCACTGCATAAGGACCTACGGGCTGGACATTGACGAGAAATCTGGGAGGGCGAAGTGCCAGGACGCATCAAACCCTGTCTGTTGCTGCCTCTTCGGCCCAGAGGTTGGGGACGAGTCCGGCAGCAGCATCCTTGACATCACTGACCTCATCCCGACCTTCGTCCCGCTTCCGAGCCTCACGCACGGCTTCATATACGCCACGTCTACCTACCTCCTCGACAAGGCCTCTGACGTCCTCTCGCTCACGGGGGATCAGGAGCTACTTGGACTTATCAGCTCAATCAGGTCGTCCCGGCCCACAAGTGATGTCGCCGACGCTGCGGGCGTCACGAGGCTGCTCATAAGGCTGCCTCAGAACGTATCTCCCGCCCTTAAGGTGATTAAGAGCCTTGGGTCCCTGGCCAGAAAGATTGACGAGGGCATCATCGTCTTTAGTGACGACGAGGGCGCCGAGATCCTAGAAAGGGCCTACATCAGGGTCACCAGGAACAGGATCAACATAGCTATCAAGACCGTCGCCGAACACGCGCTTTGGACGGAGGAATACTTGCCTCAGGGCACAATATTCATGGCGACCCTGATCCCCTCCACGCCGAAGAGGAACAAGTATTGCGGCGACGAGATCTGCAAGTCTGACTGCTTCAACGGCAAGCTGAAAGACTTCCTCGACAAGGTGAGCCAGGGAAGCGTTGACGCCAACTGGAGGCTCTTCCACGTCATGTTAGGGGGCAAGGAGACCGTAGGCAAGGGCCTCGCGAAGGTCGCTATCAAGGGCCCGTGAGGTGATAGGCTTGTCAGTAGACATAGCTATCGACGTTGCGAAGAAGCTCGAGGATCTCAAGAAAATATGCAAGCCGAAGGACGCCAAGGCCTCGGGGATAGAGGGGTACGTGAGGAGGGCTGAGGACTTCCCAGCTTTGATGCTGCAGGCCGGCCTTGTGTCGGCCCTCACGTTCTTCCTTTCAAAGGCGGACCTAGACAAGGTCAACCAGTACTTCAACTACTGGAAGACAGGGTATCTGCCCGCGCCTCTCTCCTCAAGCAGCGGCGAGACCAGTCCCCAGAGTGAGAGCGGTCGCAAATCATTTCACCCCTGTGATGACCTTGGAGAGGGCGCTGGCAAGGGATATTCAGCCTACACCGCCTCACTCTTCTACGTCCTCACCATGGCGAATGACTGCAAGATAAGCAGCATAGTCGTTAGTGATGTGCTCAAATGCCTTGATGCCCTTGAGTCAAGGGAGCTGAAGGTAGAGAGGAAGATAACGCCTATCCTGCTGAGGATCAAGGAGCTGAGCGTCATGCTGTCTCCAGAGTCCGAAGGTGAGGCCTCATGATTTCTCCTGTGGTTGAGGGGTGGAAGCAGGAGGTCCTTAACCTGGCCCGTAACTATGTCGATGAGCACGTGGTCTTCCGTGGAACCTTCGTGAACTACACGCCGTGGTGGGGAGGAAACTTTAACGCCGTTACACTCAACCTCTCTTCTAATAAAGAGGCCTATGTGACCTCACCTGACCCCAAGTCTATTGTCGGGAAGACTGTGTGGTTCATGAGGACGGCGTTCGGAGACTACTTTCTGAATAACTTGGGAATTACTAAAGGAAAGGAAAAGCGGAAGTCGAAAATAGCTGTAGTGGTCAGGTCTCCAACGCTAGTGGTTAACATGGATGATGGACTAGACAAGAATGGCAATAAGGTCCTATACTTCGGCCTGAAGTATAAGGATGACCTAATAAGTCTTCTGAATAAGGTCAACGAGAAGATTGGCAATAAAATAAGTAGTGAGGAGGAGAGAAAGAGGCGGATGTTTGATCAGTTGTGCAGAGAAGGTGGGGCTCAGGCATCAGAATACGAGATGCTTAAGGACTTCCTCACGGTCCTCTGCATCCCTAGGGTTCTCCTGAGGGTTGGGGGCAAGCTAATGGGGTGGTACTTTAAAGACCAATCATCCAATGGCCTCGCGCAGATTTTGGCCTTACTCCCGGTCAGGCCTCAGACGGTCAGATTCGAACTGGAGGTAAGGGCTGCCGGCGTTGAGGAGCGACTCGTGAAGGACTTTGTCGAGTCCCTGATCTTCACCCTGAACTACCTCGGGATTGGAAGCGGCGCTAACAGGGGCTTCGGCAGGTTCATGCTCGAGGGAAAACCATACGTCCCAAGTAAGATCAACGTTGAGTATAATGCTGAGGAGCTCTACCGCAGGTGGTCGAAGCCGCCTCAGCCTAAGAGGAACGACTCCTTCCCGGTGATAAGGGGGATAGTTGAGCTGGGCTCTCTTAAGGGGGGCGTAGAGGAAGCGCTGAAGTGCATCGGCGACTCCACGCTGAAAGTCAACTGGATGATCATAATGGGCCCCCCTTCGAGGTTGTCAGAGAGAGATCTACAGACGTGGGTCCTAGGTCTACCTAGGATCGGCTACGTCTTCCTTACGAAGAACAACAAGCGGATCCAGAGGCGCCAGTCATACATCGTGTTTAGCCTTACCCCCCAGAACCAGGGAGAGTATAAGCTGTTTGCAATCAAGTTCGTCCCGGTGAAGCTGGGCTCGGAGCTCGGTGTGATTGAGAAGGCCTATTACGTCGGTAATAGGGCCTCGAAAATTGACATTAGCCCTCAAAATGTCGAAAAATATATTGAAGAGGCCATGGACAACGTCCAGAAATACATTACGCAAGTATGCAAGAGCCGCTCCCTCACGGCTCCGCAGGGTACGAGGACAGGTGAGGGAAGGTGAGCGTGCAGGCCCAGCGTCCTAAGAACTTGATGTTGCATCTCATTAAGGAATACCAGACAAAATATAAGGATGCCTTGAATGGACGCCTACGGTGCGGCAAGAAGAAGCGTCAGGGGAGCCTTGAGGACGCAATTACTTGCATAAAAAGCGAAATTCTTAACGAGGCGCTGCAGTACGACTTCGGCCAGAACGTTAAGCTCGCGGACGAATACGTTAATGAGGTCGCGGAGGGCCTAACTCAGGCAGGGCTCGACGTTATTGACGTCAGGGCGAAGCTTTCGACCAGGCTCCTCTCTGGGGCTGCCGCGGACTTCCTGAAAGTTATATTCGAGGTCGGCATGCACTGGGATCAAGTCCTTGACCTGCCCTACGTGCCGGGGTCGTCTATAAAGGGGGTTATGCGGAGCAGCCTGCTTGACCTATGCCTGGAGAGGTACCACGCCCAGAGCGATTCCCTGGCCAAATGCGTTAACGCTGTCCTCAGCCTGTTTGGCTCTGGTGAGAAGTTCTTCGAAGCAGACTTCTTTAAGCTCAAAGACTTCAAGGTGTCGCCGCGCGTAGGCTCACTCGTAGTTTCCAACGCGTACCCTGTAGCCCTCCAGGACGGGAGACTCCTTGAGGGAGACATAATTAACCCGCACTACTATCGTAACAATGACGTCGTGAAGAACGAGTACCTCGTCATGCCTAACCCTGTGGTTCACCTAGCGGTGAGAGGGGGCACGACGTTTAGGTTCGTAATCGGGGTTGAGGACCTGAAGAACGCTGACGAGCTGGCCAACGTCATCTTTAACCGCAGCGTGAGGAGCTCGGTTGAGCTAGCCCTCCTCTCCCTCGCTTACGCCCTAGGACAGGGCGTTGGGGCCAGGACGAGCAAGGGCTACGGGGTTTTTAATATTGAGGGGGTCAACGACATAGTTATCCGCATGACCTCCCTTGGGTCTAGGAGGTGAGGTCACGTGGGGTGTGAGCTGGGAAGCGACTTAATTAAGGTGAAGACGTTCGCCCTCCTTCACGACCCAGCCTGGAAGCCTTGGATGGTAACTGGCTACATGAAAGATTGGGGCGACATATCGAGGCCTATGAGGGCAATCATGAAATTTGATAAGAAAATCAACGATCTTATAAATTCTTATGGGGGATACGAGGGCGACGTCAGAAACCTAGAGGCCCACGAGGCGGAGGCCTTCACAATAGCCAAGGTGATTGCTGACATTAAGGATAGGGAACAGCTCGACGAGGTAATAGATGTCGTCAGGAGGGCTGACAGGTTTGCGTCAGGCATTGACAGGTTCCTAAGCCCAGGGCCCCAGGTCTCGAGGCCGGTCCCGCCATACAAGCTGAACATCTTCAACCCAGACTTGAGGTACCCGGTCTCATGGGACACCGAAGCGTTGAAGAACGGCATCATCTACTTCGTCGAGAACCTCCTGTGCTGGTTCCCAAAAATAGGCGATCCCAAGCTGCGGTACAACGCGCTATACGCGACCCTTGAGCTCCTCTGGTATAGGCACAACCCGGGCATCGTGCCGGTCGCGGACACCAGGGTTCCAACGCACTCCGTATTTGACCACCTCTATGCCACCTCGGCCCTCGTCAACTGGCTCGCTTGCAGCGACAGGCCGATGGGGTACTTCGTTAAGATAGACATACCGGGAATACAGGACATAATAGGCAGGGCCAGGAAGGCCTCGGATCTGTGGGCTGGGAGCTGGATAATATCATACCTAGCATTTAAGACCGTGGAGCAGCTTGTCTTTGATTACGGGGCTGACGTAGTCCTTGAGCCGTTCATGGGGTTGAACCCGTTCTTCATATCAAGGCTTCTCGGGAAGCTTGAAGAAGACTCATCCAAGGCTTCCGACCAGGAGTATAAGGGTGCGGTGAAAAGACTCGAGGACCTCATACCAGGATTCCTCAAGACCCCTTACCAGCCTGTGATGCCAGGCACTATATACCTGATGCTGCCGCCCCTCCCGCCATTCCATGATAAGGAGGCCATTGTGACAAAGCTCAAGGAGTATTACACTAAGGCGTGGAAGGATCTCGTGGACGCAGTGAAGAATGTGATTCCAAAGATGGTGAAGAGCAAGGATTCCGAGAACCTCATCAAAGCGCTTGACGTCATGAGACTTGGCGAGCACCCTTTGGCCCCACTGAAGGTCTACATGCTGGACGTTAGCAGAGTGTATGACGAGTTCATAGGCAAGGGCACTGAAGCCATAAAGTTGTCCAATGCGACTAAAGGGCTGTCAGAGGTGATGGGACAAATAAGCGAGGAGGACGAGGATATTGTTAAGGAGATACTCAGCCCGCTCTTCATAGAGTACCTCCTGAGCAGCATAGAGAAGCCCAAGGAGTCCATAAAGTTAAAGGTGGGCTACGGGATTACCCTGACCCCCGAGGTTCAGGAACTAACTAAGGAGAAGTATGAGAACAAGGAGAGGTACCTTATCTGCACCTCCTGCGGCATCCTGCCCGCGGCGGTTTCAGGGTCCGCGGGTGAGGGGCTCGCTAATGATGAAGAAGACCTAGACGAGAGGGAGCACCTGTGCCCATACTGCTATTTGAAGAGGCTTGTCGGCAAGTCCGACCTGGTCGCGACTTCAAAGGGGCAGAAAGGGCTCTTTGACTTACTCGGGTTCTACGCCGATCCTGAAAGCAGCTACAGGCCCCTCTTCTCAACTAGCGACCTGGCCAACCTGAACCTCTGGAGGGAAATACTTAAAGTAGTTGAGGAGTGCATGCATGGCCAGTCAGCGTTAGGTGAGGTGCCAAGACCTCTTAAAGAGTACGCTGAGCTAGGCGGCTTCTATAATTATCTAGCCTATCATGTCAAGATCTTTGAGAAGCTCCTCAGCCCGAAGAGGCAGGAAGTTAATGAAGCCATAGAGGCCCTGAAAAAGTTCGCCGGGTGCAAGGAGGGGTTTGCCGAGGAACTCGCTGAAAGGGCGAACACATTCTACGGCATAGTGAAGGGCGACGGCGACTTCATAGGTAAGAGGGTCGCCAGGGGAGGCATATCAATGAGCCTCGCCGAGTACCTGAGACGTACTAGGACGGGCTTCAGAGCCGACGATATACAGAAGACAATTAGCAACGCCTCAGTCCTAGCTGAGGTCATGATAAGGTTGTGCCTCGGGCCAGAGGACGTGCTGAACACGTTCAACAAGGGCTGCAGCTTAAACGTTAACATAAGCGACAGTGACAGGAAGTCCCTCGCCGAAAAGGTTAACATGGTCCCTGTCACGCCCGCCTACCTAACGGCGCTCTCGAGGGCGCTCATGGTCACAGCCCTAGCAGACTCCGAGACCGTGGGCGACAGGGGCCAGGTGGTTTACGCCGGAGGGGATGATGTCATGTTCCTGTCGCCCCCGGAGGACGCCCTGGACCTGCTGATGAAGACGAGGGTCAACTACTGGGGCTCCGCGTTGGGATCGCCTGGCTTCAACTTCACGCTAGGCTTCCACGTTCTCTCAGGGGCTGCCTTCGACGCGCTGGCAGTTTACGGAAGGAGCTACGGCCTGCTTATGGCCCACTACAAGGACCCCGTGTACCAGCTCTGGGGGCTCGCAGGGGAGCTTGAGGAGGTCAAGGACTCCGTGTGCGTCAGGAAGGGCCAGGGCGGGTTCAGCAAGACAAAGGACGTCACTGTGGTGCTCGGAGGTAGAGGCCTTGGGGGCGTCGAGGATGCCGCAATAATTTACAACTACCCTGAGCCGGCCGGGAGCTCTGGGCTCGGCCTCAGGACCCTCGAGCTCCTGAAGGAGCTGGGGAAGCACGTGAGGAAGGGCTCCGAGGCCTCTAAGGAGCTCTCGTCAAGCTTCATACAGGACTGGCTGAGGTTCGACAAGGACATATTTGCAGCGTTCCCAGCCCAGTCAATAGAGTACCTCTTCAGCAGGAATGCCCTCGTCAGGGACTGGAGGGACAGGCTCAAGGACCTCTACACCAACATGGTAAACATGGACGTGAGCGTTGCCGTGAGCCCAGATGACAGGTGCGCTAACGTTAACAACGCGGTGGACCAGCGCCATGAGATAATTAAGGCTTACAAGTTCCTGGAGGTGTGAGGCCATGTACGTGCTCCTCACCCCCCTGGAGCCCTCGCTCTTCAGGTGGCGCGGCGAGTACTCGCCTAACTTCAGCGGCCCCATGAACAGGGGGACCTCTGAGCCGCTGCCCCTCATAAGCACGGTGGCCGGGGCCCTGTACTGGAAGGCATACGGAGTGGACACCTCGGGCAGGGACCTCGATGCAATCAGGGATGGGCTCGGCAGGCTCTGGGGGCCGCTGATCTACGTAGAGGGCAGGCTGAGGTCCGACGGGAAGGGCGACAGGTACGTACTGGTTCACCGCTACCCCGGGAGGCTGGCCGTCTACAGGGTGGAGGGGAACTCCATAGTCAGCGTGGCCGCTGGCGGCAGGGCCTATGAGATAACCCCCCTGAGCGTCACTAAGATAGGCGTGGGCCTGGACCTGGGCAGCAAGGCTGCCGCGGAGCACCTGCTTTACAGCGCTCAGCTGGTCGACCTAAGGAACACGGTAATGTCCCACTTCGCGGACGTGAGGAGGTGGGGAATACTCGTGAGAGTTGAGAAGGAGCTGCGCAACGTCTCGGGCGTCGTGCCGCTCGGCGCCGACGGCAGGCTGGCCTCGGTGTCGCCGGCGGACGACATAAGTCTGCCCGCGTCAGAGGGCTGCAGCACCTCCGTGCTGCTCTCGCCGGCCCTAATACCGCTGGAGCGCCGGGACCTCGCGCTCTTCGACGACATACTTAACGTCAGTCTGGATGGTCGCCCGCTGAGGGAGCTCGTCGCAGGCGACGCGCGGGTTGAGATCATAGGCGTCGGCTACAGCACCTCGCTTAACATCAGGAGACCCATGTACTTAGCGTTGATGCCGGGCTCCGTGCTGAAGAACGTAAAGGGGGACTCCATAGGTTACATGAATGAGTTTGGCTGGGGCTCCCTGCTCAGGTTCTGCACCCCTTAGGCTATTAGGCGCGTTTTTACCCCTGCACCTTTTGTCCTGGGAGCGACTAGGCCCTCAAGGCAGCGGACTGGCCGGCCAAGGCCCTGGGGGCTCCGCGGATTACCTAATGCGACGCTCACGTTAGCGGCTTCCCAGCGGCGCTGTGACGCCCAGGCAGCGACTACCCAGCGGCGGCCGCACTGGGCGATTCAGCCGAGCCCCGGCGTCGGCGGCCTACCGCTAACAGGGCCTTAACGCCGTTTGAACTAAAATAGGCCGCGGGGCCTCCCACCGGGGGATCTCGGCCTTGTCGGACGGCGACAGGAGGACCCTGATCCTTCTCGTGGCCCCCCTGGGCTCAATAGCCCAGCTCAGGGGCGCGACTTACGTAGTCGACGAGGGCTGCAGGCTCAAGTCCAAGTGCAAGGTGCCCTCGGCGGTGGTCAGCTACGCCTACCTGAGGAGGAAGTTCCCGGGGGCGGACCTAAGGGTACTTGGCCTGCTGCCAGAGTCCCTGATGGCCGAGCTCGACAACGTGCCTGACAGCTATGATAAGGCCGTGAGCGAGCTCAAGGAGGCCCAGCTCAACAACATAAAGGAGGGCCTCAGCCTCCTCGAGGAGGTTAACTGCGGCCTGGGCGGCCTGGCCTCCGACTTCACTAAGGACCTGAGGCTCGAGGTGGTCCCCATGGGCGGCACGTTCACCATGCCCAAGTCCGTGGGCGACGCCTGCAGGGGCGAGGGGGCGTCCAGGGACGTGAGGGGCCAGCTGAAGGTTGAGGCCAGCCTCTACGACTCCCAGGCCGTGGCCGCCTACCTGATATCCAGGGAGCTGGCCGCGCTCAGGGCCGTGGACTACGACGAGGTGAGAATATACGTTGACGTCACTAACGCCCCCAACCAGCTCCAGGTTATGACCGTGAGGGCGGCCGAGGGCGCGGTCTCGGCGCTGTCAATGTCCACCTCCGTGTTCCTCGGCTTCTCGGCCCTGGACCCCTACGTGGCTGGAGGGGAGCTGAGCCTGAACGTGGTCGAGCAGAGGCCTCTGCCCGGCATAAGGCTTCCCTCGGGGAGGCCCGGGAGGCTCCTGGAGCCGAGGGTCCAGGACAAGGACGTCATAGACGTAATCAACAAGCTGAGGAACAGGTACATAACTGCAATCCTCAACCTGGTGGGGGCCGCGGCCTCGATAAACCTGGGGGCCCTGTTCCTGACGCCGTACCTCCTCAGGGAGGCCGGCATGGACCCGCTGAGGGTGGCCGAGGCCCACGTGGCTAAGTACTTCGAGCTCACCGAGGTCACAGGGCAGGGCGGCTCGGTGACCCTCAGGAGACGCATTAAGATCCAGGAGGGCCTTGAAACTATCTCATACCTGAGCCTGGCAGCCAAGGCGATGTTGAGGCTCGACGGGGAGGGCTGCGTGAAACTTAAGGGGCTGAAGGATGTGGCGGAGACGCTTGAGGACAGGGGGCTTGGCATAGCTGTCAACGCGGTTCAGGAGTACAGCAGCATCGTTAAGGCGGCGGAGGGCAGGGACCTCTCCGCGGGCATGTGCCTTCAGCAGCTCAAGGGCCACTCGCAGTCAAAGACCAACGACAGGGAGGTGGCAAGGGACCTCGTGGCCCACGCGGGCCTCGTTGAGAACGTAGTGATAATAAGGGGGAGGGGCGAGGACCTGAGGGCGTGCCTTTCATGTAGCGCGGCGGCCTCGGGCGGCGATCCATTGGATTACCTTCGCGGGCAAGTTTACGCGGCCTCTGGCCTGCAGCAGTAGAGCGGCACAAGGACAGGCCGCAGGGCCGCGGGGGACGGCGCTTAGTTAGGCGCTTCCATGCACGGGCGCGTTGGCCGCAGGTGGCGCTCTGCCTTCTGGCTTCGCTCAGCGCCTTCCTAGAAGCCCTAGGCCCCACGCTTCAGCGCCATTTCATGTCATGGTTTCGGTGGGTAAGAAAGTGGCGGAGTACAAGCAGATGTTCATGTTGCAACACCATGTTTTGGTTTCGCTTTATGAGGGCTACGACAACGAGGAAACCATCGAAGACGTTGCAACACCATCCTATGGTTTCTTCTAAGTGAGCGTGAGAGGTGAGGGATGTGAGCGGGAAGTTGCAACACCATCCTA
>NZ_JBMFJI010000025.1:0-13405 GCF_049973875.1 Acidilobus sp. | reverse complement strand
CGCCCCTGCTGCATACCCCCGAGTCCCAGGGGGCTGGGAGAGGAGGGCAACCCCCGGCGAGGGGTAGGGGTAACGGGCCTAAGGCCAGGCCCGCGGCCTGCCGCTGGACGAGCGGAGCGGGGTGGGCGCGTAACGCGCCCGCCAGCCGTGAGGCAGTGAAGGTGAGGGCGGTAAGCCGCGAACCGGTGAGCCGCCCTGGGGGAGCCCCCGCCCTTCAGGGCGGGGAGGAGGTCAGCATTCCGAGGCCCAGGCTGCCGAAGAGGCCCGCCAGCGAGACCTTGCCTATGTTCTTGGCGGACCTCCTGGGGACGGCGCTGGCAGGCCTGTGCGCCCTGTCCGGCTCCTCCGAGACAAGGAGCACGAGCGCTGAGGTGCCCACAGTTATAGCCAGGGCTATGGAGAAGAGCTCAAGGTAGTAGCCCCTCGAGGCCCTCATAACGGCCCCTGAGAAGGCCGAGCCCGCCAGGGCGGAGGCTATGGCCGCCATCATTAGGTACGAGTAGACCTTCGTCCTCGCCTCAGGGCCGACCCTGCTGGCCACCATGGCCGTCTGGAGCGGCGCCACCGGGCCGCCGCCCGAGCCACCGCCGATGGGGTTCATGGTGAGCCCGAAGGCGGCGGACGCCATGAGCGCCGCGTAGTTCCTGGTGGAGAGCGCTATGGCGTAGGTGCCGGCGGGGAGCAGAGACATTATGGCCAGGGCCTTCCTCCTGCTGTAGAGGTCGCCGAGCCACCCGCTCGCCAGGGTCAGGACGGCGCTGCTGAGCGTGGCTATGAGCGTGTAGATGCCTATCATCTCGTAGGAGAAGCCCACGTACTTAAGGTAGAGCGGGAGCAGGAAGGCCACGTAGCCGAAGCTGAAGCTCCTGAGGGTCCTCACCGCGCCAAGTATGTAGATGTCCCTGGAGTAGTCGCCCAAGGCGGCTCAGGGGAGCCGTGAGCTGGGAGGGTAAATAACTTATCAGCCAAACCTTATCACTGCAACGCCCCTGGGAGGCATCGCCGCTTTGCCCTCCCTCACCTGCGAGTTGCCGGCGACCAGGTCGCCCTTGACCGGCAGCGAGGCCGTAAGCTCGCCCGGCCAGTGGCTTATCATGAAGGCGAGCCCCCTGCCGCCGTCGCTCATGACCTGCACCTCAACCCTGGGGTCGTCGCTGGCGGCGGGCTCAACCCCGGCCTGCACGGCGAGTGCCCTGTAGAGGGCGGCGTAGGGTGACCAGTCGCTTACATAGTACAGGTCAGCCAGCACGGCCTCGAGCGGGAACAGCGACAGTATCACCTCTCCGCTGCCCCTCCTGGCGGCGAACGCTATGGGCCTGCCGTTGGCGGTGGCTATCACCTCGGCGTCCACGGGCCTGACGTCATAGGCCGGCACCGGCTGCTGAAGCCCGACGGCCACCTCGTGCCCCGCCCTCAGGTCGCCCAGGTCCGCCTCGAGCCTCAGCCTGACGGAGCCCTCGAGCCTCACCCCAGGGGAGCCCACGCCCAGCGCGGGCTCAACGCCGAAGAGCTCGCCCCACAGGTGCGTGGCCGACTCGTGCATGAAGGCCATCTGGCCGAGGCCCCTGAGAAGTGAGACGTAGACGAGCCTCCCGCCCTCGGCGAGCCTGAGCAGCCTCCTCCAGGTCACGGTGAGCCCGCTTATGGCTGAGGGGAACACGACCAGCTTCCTCGGGTCGTCCTCCCTGAGCTCGGGCTCATACCTTATCGAGGCCTGGGCCCCAGCCATGGTTAGCAGCTGGTGGGCCAGCAGGGTGGGCCTGGCCGCCTGGTGGAGGCCCCCGAGCCACCTCCTGTAGTCGGCAAACTGGTACTCGCCGAACACGTAGAAGGGGGCCACGACCAACGCCTTTGAGATCCTCCTGAGGCCCCCGAGGCCGAGGCCCTCGAGGACCTCAAGCTCCCTTGAGAACCTCCTGAAGCTATCGGCGGAGGGCTTAGGCCTCCCGTCCCTGTCGAACAGGCCGAAGCCAAGCTCAAGGGGCCTCCAGAGGTAGGGCATGTCGGCCTCGTCAGGGAAGTCTGAGAAGCACCAGACGAAGGCCCCTGAGGCCCCGTGGGCCAGGGCCGCGTAGAGCGCCTCATAGATGAAGGCGGCCCTGTCGGCCTCCGAGTACTGAAGGCTGCTGAAGCCGAACTCCTCGAGCATGACGGGATTCTGGCCGTCGTCGGAGAACAGTTCAAGCATGCCAGAGTACAGGTAGCCGTGCCTGACGGGGTCGCCGTCGTAGAGGTACAGGTGGGGGCCCACGTAGTCCGTCACCCCCCTGACCAGGTGGGGCGCCTGCCCGTAGCTGTCGGACACGTCGCCCGCGCTGAAGACGTGACCGCTGTCTACAGAGCCGATGGCCTGCCTGACGGCCCTGAGCAGCGTCAGCTCCTCCTCAGGCCTTGAGGCCCTCCTCACCAGGCTCATCTCGTTGCTCAGTACCCAGCCCCCCAGGCCCCTGCTGTCCCTGACCCTCTCTGCCACCTGCCTGGCGAAGCTGGCGGCGCCCTCAACAGCCTTGGGCGAGTATATGTCGTTGTCCGGGGCCCACGGCACCCCCCAGTTCCTGCCGCTCATGTGGCCCACCAGGAGCGTCACGAAGCCTGCAATGTTGTTGTCGCCGAGCCTGTCGAGGAGCCACCTGAGCCTCTCGAGCTGCCGCTGGTCCACGTCGCCGCTGGAGCTCACGAAGTCCTGGTCGAGGAGGAACAGCCTCACGGCCCTGACGCCTATGGACTTCATGGCATTTATGTCCTCAAGCAGGGCGCCCTCGTCCCAGTCCCTCCACATCCTTATGTTGGTCCTCCTTGGCCAGTAGTTGACCCCGAGCAGGAACCTGAAGGAGCCGTCGGTGACTACCAGGTTCCCCCTGGCCTCAGTCCTCAAGTTGGCCCACCGGGCGCGCAGTCATTGATAAAACTAAAAGGGTTGCTAATGCCCGCGCCTTAGAAGCGCGGCGGCAGCCGCAATTACGGCCTTAGGCGTGCCGACCGTTAGGTAAAGGTTAGGCCTTGAGGGCGGCCGCACGTTAGGCGACTTTATGCACGGCAACAGCGATCACGCCGCGGCGGCGTTAGTGCTGGGATGACAGCTAAGGCATTCTTCGTCCCAGGGAACCTTGTGTGGAGGCCGCCGCGGCAAGGTAACAGGGCTCACGCAGCTTTCATCAACGGCCGCCTGGCTGCCAGCAGCCTCTAAAGGCCCGTGTCGATGCCCAGCTCGTCTATAACCGCCTCAAGTTCCCTGGTGAAGCCGCTGAGCTGCAGCACGGGCACCACTGCGACCCCGTTGACAACCTTTGGCAGGTCCTCCCTGAGGACCACCAGGGCCGGCAGCAGCCTCCTTGGCGTGCCTGGGAGCCCGAGGGACCCCCAGAGGGCTATCAGCCTCATGACCCTCTCAACGTGCCTCGAGGCGGCCTCCGCTATCCTTGACGGCGAGCTCGACCTGTAGGACCACCTCTTGCAGTCAACCACGACGCCGCGGTCTCCCTCAAGGCCGAGCACGTCGACCTCGAGGCCTCCCCTGCCTGGCACCCTGAGGTTCCTCCACACGCGGAGGCCGGCCTCGCTCAGGGCCTCAGCCACCAGCCCCTCAAAGTCCCTCCAGCTGAGGAGCCTTGACACGGCCTCCGGGTCGGCCCCGAGCCTCACCGCCGCTGCCGCCAGGATGGCCCTGTTGAGGGGACAGGCGGAGTCGCCCTCAAGCCTCAGGCCGCCGGCCTCCTCAATCCTGCTCAGGTAGGCCTGGACGACCTCACGGCTTAGCCCAGACCCAGAAGCGACGTCGCTCAGGGGCACGCAGCCCTCAGAGTCCAGCAGGGCCAGGGCAACGTCGGTGGCGGGGCCCAGCAATGGTTATCCCGGCGCTGGCTCAGAGGCTCGCCCTTATAGCCATAGCCCTTACGTGGGAGACCTTAATGTAGAAGAGCTTCATGAGCAGGCTGACCGCGTAGAGCCCCCTGTCGGTGGGCACGATGCTCCTCCCTGTGTCCTTGACGAGCCCGAGCAGCTCCGTTGAGAGCAGCTCCCTCGGCATGGCCCTGTAGATGCTCCTCCCGAACTTCCTCCTGAAGCCCTCCTTGTCAAGCCTGAGGCCGTAGAGGCCGTAAAGCGCGTAGAGCCTCTCCTCCTCTTCCCTGCTGAGCCTCCTGGCAAGGCTTACGGTCGGCCTTCCTCTGGCCACGAGCGACTCGTACTTGGATATGTTGAAGGTGTTGGCGGTGAAGAGCCCCCTGAGGTGGCTCATGGCCCCCGCCCCGGCTCCAACGAAGAGGTCTGAGTCAATTATATACTCGTCCTTGAGGCCGCTGGGTGACTTGGAGAAACACCAGGTCGTCAGCTGGGTCAGGCCAAGCCTCCTGGCCTCGCTGACGGCGAGCCTGTAGAGGGCCCTCTCCTTCTCCTCACTGCAAGGGCGTATGGTGGCCTGCTCCCTTATTGAAGGCATGATGGGGTAAAGGGTCAGCTGGTTCGCCTTGCTGTTGTAAAACGCCTCAATCTCGTCAACGAGGTCCCCCTCCCTCTGCCCTGGGTAGTTGAAGATTATGTCAACGTTGACGGTCTTTACCCTAGAGCAGGCCCCTATGGCTGAGAGTATGGCCTCCGAGCTTATCCTGGGCCTCCCAAGCCTGGCAAGCCTGTCCGGGGAGAAGGACTGGACCCCCAGCGATATCCTTGTAACCCCGGCTGAGGCGAGCATTGATACCTTGTCGTCGTCAACGTCATATGGCGAGCCCTCGACAGAGGCCTCCACGGTCCCCTGGTAGGACCTTATAACGTCGAGGAGCTCGCACACGCCCTCTGTCAGCATGGTGGGGGTGCCCCCTCCCACGTAGACCTCAGGGAAGCGGACGCCCTCCCAGCGGCTCATGAGGCCCTCGACCTCGGCGGTCAGGGACTTGACGTAGGCCCTGGCCGCGGCCTCACTGTAGGGGACGCTGAAGAACACGCAGAAGGGGCACATGAATGGGCAGAAGGGGACGTGAACGTAGAGGGGCAGGGGGCCCTCGGGCTTCGGCAGCTCAAGGCCGTTGACCGGCTCAACGTTAAAATTAAATCTGTCCATCATCTTTTTAACAAAGTCCTCAAACGTGAGCTGTCCCCTGTATAAGTTAGTCCTGGGAGAGATAAAAGCTTTCTATATTCAGAGGAAAATGGCGCTGGCTAGGTGGCCTGAGCCCTGGGCCTTAAGGAGTGAGGTCGCCGACAAGCTTGGCCAGCGCGTCGGGTCCCAGGGCCCTCAGGCTCGCCCTTATCACTGCCCTCAGCGCCTCGGCGGGCTGCCTCATGGAGAAGTCCCTGAGGCCGCCCTCGTACCACTCATAGCTTATGCCCCTCACGACTACCACAGGTATTGACTCGCTCGTCTGCCTCGCCAGCAGGGCGGCGGAGGCGCAGACCTCGTTAGCAATATGGTCGACGCCGCCGTACTTGGGCACCCCGTTCCTGTCGGGCTTCCCGAACCCCCTGTCGACGGGCCTTATGCCGTAGGAGCCTATGGCCCTGTCTGTTGAGGCGCCGGCCGCGCTGACCTCGGTGTCGCAGAGGACGACGGCCACCCTGGCGCCGCACTTAGATGCTATGCCCTTGGACAGCTCCCTGGCCTCGGCGTCCGGGTCCGGGGGAGGCACAGCATAGAGGCCCCCGGGCACGTTGGAGGCGTCTATGCCCGCGTCAGTCCATATCATGCCAGAGCGCCTCACTATGAAGAGGTAGGGGAACCTCTCAAGGGCCCTCCTTGCGGCCTCCACGTCGTAAGCCACGTCCTCGAGCCTCAGCACGCCGGAGTCGTAGAGCTCCTTTACAGGTATGACGCCCAGTACTTCGTCGCTCTGGCTGAGCACCAGCTCAACCCACCTGGGGTCCATGCCCAGGGCCGACGCTATCCTAGTTGCCCTCTCGCTCGGCCTCACTGAGCTGATGTCAAGCAGGTAGCCCTTGGCCTTAGACACGACCTTGCTGGCCACCGCGACCACGTCGCGGTCCCGGAGGCTTACAGAGGAACATATGAGCGAGGCCAGGTCGTCGCCCTTCCTGACCTCGGGCAGCTCGACGCCTATGAGGGACGCCTCCCTCAAGGTACCTCCCAGCACCCTGTGGCCAGGAGGTAATTATGGCTCGCCAGACCTTGAGTACACGGCTATGGCGGCCGCTATGGGGACGACCACCCACGCCGCCAGGGAGACGGCGGCCTCAGAGTAGTTGACGCTGGCCTGAAGCAGCGAGGAGGCCCCCAGGTAGCCGCTTATGATCGAGCCCGCGGCCCCCAGGGGCCCGGCGTAGATGATCCAGGGCCGCTGCGCTATGGCGGCCGCTATCACGGTGAAGTTGAACAGGTAGAGTACTATGGTAAAGGATGACGGCCACGGCTATGAAGTGCTTCCTGGTGGTCGCCGAGACGAGGTAGAGGAGCGAGTAAAACGCCGCCGCGCTGGCGAAGGAGGCAGCGAAGACCACGAGTACGTCGCTTAAGGTCACCACGGGCCCGGCCATGAGGTAAACTATGATCCCCAGGGCGGCCGAGGCCAGCAGCGAGGAGATCAGCAGGGCCAGGAGGCCGGCGGAGTACCTCGAGGTCACCAGCTGTCCCTTGGTTATCGGCCTGGCCAGGAGGAACTCTATGGCCCTGGTGGCCCTGAGCCTCGCGAACAGGTCATTGGTCAGGAACAGGGCCACGAGGGGCAGGAACTTGGCCATTATGTTGGCGGCTGTGGCCATGGGCTGGAAGGCCACCGACTTGAGCTCGAGCTCGGGCGACAAGAGCTTAGTGGTCTCATTTGCGGCGGAGCTTGAGTTAACGGGCACCGCAGTGATGATTACCAATGGCTCAGGCTTGACCCTGACCTCGGCCCTCCATATGCCGGGCCCGTACTCGCCAAGGTACTGCGCCTCGGTGTAATTGGTTATCCCGCCCCTGAGCCCGAGCTCCGCCTGTTGCATGTAGACCTTGAACTCCCTGGCCCCGGGCTCGGGGAAGATGCTGAAGAACAGCGTCGCCCTGCCGGCCCTCAGGTCGACGTTGACCAGGGCCGCGGTGCCCCTTGCTCTGCCCGAAGCACTAATAAACGCTGGCTGGAACCTACGCCCTGAAAAGCATCACGAGGCCAAGGGCCACCAGCCCCGCGGCCCCGGCGTAGTCAAGCCACGGCGAGGATATTATGGCGTAGCCGAAGCTGTAGCCCAGCCAGGCCAGGAGGGAGTTCCAGGCCACAGAGCCGGCCAGCGTGTAAGCAAGGAACCTTGCGATGGCCATCCTGAAGAGCCCGGGAGGGGCTGATATGTACGTCCTCACGGCGGGCAGCACCCTGCCAACTATAACTGCCAGGCCTCCCCTGGTGGCGAAGAACTCCTCGGCCCTCCTCAGCTCCTCCCTGCCTATGCCGAGGGTCGACGAGTACCTGTAGAGGAGTCCCCTCCCGCCCTCCCTTGCTATAAAGTAAAGCGCCGCCGAGCCCAGCAGGTTGCCAGCCGTTGACGCCAGGACCACGCTGATAAGCCCCTGCGGCGACCTGAAGTGGACGGCCGCCAGGGGGACTATGACCTCGCTAGGCACTGGCACGGCAGCGCTTTCAAGGGCCATGAGACCCGCGACCCCCGCGTAGCCCAGCCTGCCTATGGCGAGCTCCGTCAGCCTCGCAACATACGATATCAGCGCTGAGTCAGGCCTCAAGGCCTTGAAGGCCGCCAGCCCAGCACCAATTGCTATTACTGCGACGGCGAGCCAGCGGACAGCGTTCAACGGTTCTCCCATATGCAGTGTCTGTGCAGGGCATTTTAATTGCTCCTAAAGTCCCTGCCTCAACACTTCCTTTTTAACCTTCCTTACTTTCCTTCACCCTCTCCCAGGGCTCCACGTCGCCTTCAATCACGTAAAACAGCGGGTGCGGCCTCACCTCCCTGACGTTGACAAGCGCCCTGTGCCTCTCCGGGTCCCTTGTAGCGAGCTTGGCGAGGAGGTGCCTGAACTCATAGGCGAGCTGCCCGCTCGTTACTGGAGCTTCTCCACTGAGGTGCTGTACTTAACGATCCTGCCCAGGTCAAACCTATAGCCTCTCCTGACCCCCTCAAGGTAGACGTAGTAGAGGTAGCTGCCTATGTAGAGCACAGGGTCCCCGGTGGCCCTGAACCTGAGCAGCTGCGGGTGGTTGACGTAGCCCCTGGTCATGCCCATCAACACGCTCTGGGCCAGGAGGCCCTCCCTCCAGAGGGCTACAAGACCCCTGGCGTCAAGGTATGACGGATCTATGGACCAGAGCCTCAAGGTTCCTGGGCTTAGGCCGCGGGGCCAGGCTAAAAGGCCTCAGGCCCATAACTCAGGGCGAGAGCTGGGAGCCTTGGACGCGGCTGACGAGAAGCAGTCGCTCAGGCAGATGGTATGGGACCTCATGGAGAGGACCAACGTGGCCTCGTTTCCAAGGCCTGTCCACGGTAGGATACCCAACTTCGTGGGCTCCAGGAGGGCCGCTGAGAACCTGGCGTCAACTGAGGAGTTCAGGAAAGCCAGGGTAATCAAGGTGAACCCGGACTCCCCGCAGAGGCCCGTCAGGGAGCTGGCCCTGAGGGCCGGGAAGCTGGTGCTCGTGCCGACGCCGAGGCTGCGGGGCCAGTTCTACCTCCTTGACCCGTCGAGGGTGGACCCGGGCTACGCCTCATCAATAGCGGGCTTCACTAGGATAGGCGAGAAGATAGACGTGGAGTCAGCGCCTAACATAGACCTGGTGGTTGTCGGCTCCGTGGCCGTGTCGCCGAGCGGCTTCAGGGTGGGCAAGGGGGAGGGCTACAGCGAGCTCGAGTACGCCATGCTGAGGGAGATGGGGAAGGTGGGCGACTCCACGCCCATAGCCACCAGCGTGCACGACGTGCAGGTGGTCAGCGACGTCCCCCACATGCCCTACGACGTGCCTGTTGACATAATAGCGACTCCCACCAGAGTCATAAGGGTCTCGCCGAGGCAGCCCAGGCCCCCCGGGCTGCTCATGGAGTACCTGAGCGACCGGAAGGTCCAGGACACGCCGTACCTCAAGGCCTACCTCCAGAGGACGGGAAGGTGGCCGAGGAGGTCATAATTGGTCGGCGACAGGGAGCTGGCGGCCAGGTATGACTACGGCGCGGAGGCCTACGACGAGCTCTACGGCCAGGAGCAGGTAGAGAAGTACGAGGCCGGCCTCAGGCTCCTGCCGCCCAGGGGCAGGGTCATCGACGTGGGCTGCGGCACGGGGCTCCTGCTTGAGTACATGGCGTCCGCCGGCCTCCTGAGCGACGTGGAAGAGTTTGTGTGTGTCGACGTCAGCGGGTCCATGCTCTCGCTGGCCGCCAGGAGGATATCGGCCCTGTGCCCTGAAAGGTGCGCGGCCATCATGGCCAACGCCGAGGCCCTGCCCTTCAGGGACGCGATGTTCGACGTGGCCTACTCCTTCTCGGTGGTGAACCTCCTCGAGTACCCCGCGGCTGCTATTGCAGAGATAGCCAGGGTCTCCAGGTCCTCGCTGGTCACCCTGGTCCCCAGGGTGAGCGACTACAGGCCTGAAGGCTGGAGGCACCTTGGCCGCGCCGGGAAGGACGAGGCCTACGCGAGGCCCTAGGCGCCTATTATGGGCAGGGGCACCTCCCTGCCGCTGTTCATGTAGGCGTAGGCCACGGCGGTCATGGCCAGGTTTATGAGGACCGCCAGCAGGCTCACGGCTTCAGTGATTATGTCAAGGTTCGACTGCACCAGCAGCCAGGCGATCACAACGTTAAATATGACGCTCACCGCAAGCATGGACCTCCTGTAGCCAGCCATGGTGAGGCCGAGGGAGGCGGCCATGCCTATCAGTATAAATATCAGGCCCCCAAAGAAGGCGTAGAAGTCATACCTTAGGGCGGGCCCTCTCACGGCCAGGGCCACCAGGAGGAAGACTATAGCTATGATCAGGTCCGCGATCAGGGCCCCAACCATCAGGTAGGTCGAGTACTTCAAGCCGCACCCCACCCAGGCATAGGCTCAGCGGCATTTATGCATTTAAGTTGCGGAGGCCTGGCACGCAAGGCGTCAGTACTCCCCCTTATAATTTGTCCTAATCAAAGGCGCCGCGGTGGTCAGGGTGTCCCAGGAGCAGAAGGCCAAGAAGAGGAGGGGCGGCTGCGGCCAGTGAGACTATGAGGGCGGTTAACGTCTTTTTTGGCATCTTAACCCGCTAAGCTTAAGAGCAGGGCTAAGCCTATTATTGCAGGTCGCCATCATGAGGCTTATGGCCGTCGCCCTAGCCATAGCTATACTGCTGTTGGCCGTGCTCCCCGCCGCAAGGGCGCAGGCTGTCTGTTACTCGTCGCGCGCCTCCATAGATGTGGCCGGCGACCTGAGCCTCTGGGCGGCCTACAACGTCACCAGGGCCCCCGCGCTCATAGTGCTCCCGGCGGCCTCCCCCGTGGCTTACCAGGCCGTGGAGAACGGCACGACGCCCCTGCCAATAAGCTACAACGGGACTGACCTGGAGGTCGCGGTTGACGAGCCCGGGATAGTTAACGTGAGCTACCTGACGCTCCAGGCCACCTCAAAGACCGGCGACCTGTGGCAGGCGCAGCTCTACATGCCATGCGAGGGCTGGCTCGTCATGCCTCCGGGCTCAGCCCCGGTCCAGGTGAGCCCGCTCCCCATACAGGTGAGCTACATCGACAGCTCCCCGGAGCTCCTCCTGCCCGAGGGCCAGGCCTCGGTGGACTACATGCTGTCGCCCGTGACTACCACTACCGCGCCGGCCCCCGTGACCACGTCGTCAAGCACCCCGACCACCACGACCGCCAGGCGCCCCGCGGGCTCGGAGTATTACATGATAGCGGCCGTGGCTGTGGTGGCAGCGGCGGTCGCCGCGTTCCTCGGCCTCAGGGCCGCCAGGGGGTCCAGGGAGGGGGAGGCAGCCGGGCCCGAGAACGCGCTTGACGACAGGGACAGGGCCATACTCGACGCCCTGGCCAGGAGGGGAGGGGAGGCGACGGCCTCTGACCTAATTAAGGACACGGGCATACCTAAGACGCCCATGTACAGGAGGCTCTCCAAGCTGGAGGGCATGGGCTACATAGACGAGTACATGAAGGGAGGGGTCAAGGTCTACAGGTGTAAGAGGCCAAGCTGCAGGTGAGGCATAAGAGCCCCGCCGCCTCGCCCTCCCCGGGAGCCCTATGTGCAGGATGTTCGGGGCGGCCTCCTCCTCGCCGGGCGAGGTCAGGCAGCTGGCCTCGTGCCTCGTCAGGGCCGCCCGTAAGGACGTGCTGAGGCGTGACGAGGCCCACGGCGACGGGTGGGGCATGGCGGCCTACTCGCGCGAGGGGCTGCTGGTCAGGAGGAGCGCGAGGCCCATATTTGATGAGCTCAGCGACGCGGGCTCCCTTCAGCTGCCCGCCGGGGAGCAGCTTGTCATAATGCACGCCAGGGCGGCCTCGGACAGCTCAAAGGTAGGCATAACTTACTCCCACCCCTATGAGGCCCTCAGCGCTGACGGCAGGAGGCTCTACCTTCTTGCCCACAACGGCTCGGTCGACAGGGAGGGCCTTGACAAGGACAAGGGCTGAATCCTTCTTCACGTTAACAGAAAACCTTTTATATCTGTTTATGGCAAAAATTAATATAAGGATGACCTCCCGCGCCGATGTGGGCTATGCCCAGAAGGGCGGGGGCGAGGAGGCTGGGGATGTGAGCCCCGTGCCGTTGGGCTCGAAGGGGCCCCATGACCCGCCTGCCGCTAGGCCTGGCAGGCGGCCGAGGGCTAAGCCCCTGCGCCCGATCATGAATAAACATGAAATGAGTGAAATGAAAGTGCAGGGACAAACGGTGCGCTGTCCTCCTGTACTCAGCCAGGGACAGGGAGCACAACAGCGCGGTGGCCCTTGCGGAGTACCTTCAGAGGGCCTGCCAGGAGGCGTAGCGGCTTGGCAATGGATCAGCCGCTGAGCAATTTCCCAGTTAACCTCTTAAGTAATGTTAGCGCCACGTCAATATCATTTCTGCACGTCGTCTGGTCGGGGCACCCCTCGTAGAAGAACTCGTGAAGCTCGTGAACCGTTTTCAACAGCATTGAAAGGTCCTCCCTGACCTCCCGGCTCGCGTTATTGCTAACATAGCTGGCCACCTTACCATAGCTCCAGTGAGCTATAGGGGTCCCCCTCCTTGCCGCGTCGTACTTTATGAGCGCCAGCACGGCGGCGTACAGCTTCTCGTCCGCCTGTTCTAGGTCTCCGCTGTTGTAGTGCTCCATCGAGGCTGAGTAATACTTGTTGAAGAGCTGGGCGTATTTAGCGGCCCTCAGGCTCGGGTCCACGGTAGTGCCCTTCAGGTCGTCAACTATGTCATCCTCGTCCCACCCCGTGGCCTCGGACAAGGCCCTCACCCACTCCCTGTCAAAATCGCTCATCTCGCCTACATTAATAAGATGAAGCGCCACGTCCTTTACTTCAGGCCACTCCGCAAGCGGCTCCAGCCATGCGGGGTGCACGGTTGATGCGAGGGCTACCCCTTGAAGTCCCAGGGCCCAGAGGGGCCCGAACCCTGTGAGGGTCAAGGAGACCTTTGCGGAGGCCCCCCGCGCGCCAAAGTTGCCCGTTATGGTGAAAGGATAAAGGAGCGTTACCGTTACCTGGGGCTGCCCTGAGGCCTGAGGCCCGATCAAACTCTCCTCCACCGGGGCCGGCCGGCTCACCCGCCCTCCCCCTTGGGCCTCCACGAGACCTTGTAGACCCAGCTGATAAAGTAGAGAGGTTCCCCGAGCCGGTCCCTGTAGTTGAGGTTGCGGGCGGCCATCACAGCCTCCACCTCAGCCCTGACCAGCAGCGGGCCCTTGCTTGAGTTGAACTCAGTCTCTACGACCGCCGGCCTGCTGTGATCCCTATCAATTTCTACCATCTCCCAGCCGTCCTGCGGCACGGTTAAGTCAACCACGGGCTTGTCCTGAACCCTCTTGCTGAGCTCCTTGGGCACCTCCTTCACCGTGATCCCTACCGTGACGTTCACTACTAGGTTCACTCCAGCGAAGGGGGAGAAGCCCCCGAGCTCCCTTATGTCGACTATGAACACTTTAAGTAAGAGGGTGCTGCCGTCTGAGAGCTTTACGATCCCGTCCTCTGTCCTCAAAGGGGCCCCGGCTGTAGATTGCCGTAAGAACTTAAATTTCCACGGCAGGGGGCCCAAAGGGCGTTGGCGTTACATCTCGCAGGGTACTGTACAAAACATTTAACCGCGTCCCCACAGTAGGTGAGCGGCCTGATAGGCCCTCTGCTCGAGGTTTCTGACCTCCTCCCCGCCCTGAAGGGCAGGGGTTCCCCAGGGCGGCTCACCGGTTCGCGGCTTACCGCCCTCACCTTCACTGCCTCATAGCTGGTGAGTGCGTTACGCGCCCACCCCGCTCCGCTCGTCCAGCGGCAGGCCGCGGGCCTGGCCTTAGGC
>NZ_JBMFJI010000024.1:0-13781 GCF_049973875.1 Acidilobus sp. | reverse complement strand
CGGTCGTCTTCTTTCTTGTGGGCCTGTCCCTCGGCGGCTCTTTCCTGGCAGCCCACGGCGGGGCAAGCTTAGGCCTTAGCCATGGGGTCAGGGCATCCTTCGTCAACGGCACCCCGGTCACGCCCTCAGCCCTCGAGAGGGTCCTCAGGACCCCAGGGTCATAGTGGGGGTCATAGGCTCGGCCAACCAGTGGACGGAGCCGCTGTCCTGGGTGGCACAGCAGAACGCGCTCTACGAGACCGACGCGGGGGAGAACGAGGGCATGGGCTTCGCCTACGTAACTCGAGGCTCGGGATACCGTGGGTCATAGTGAGGGGGATCTCCGACAGCCCCTGGTTCCCGAGCGTCTACATAGGCCCCACGGCGGCCGAGGAGGCGGCCAACGTCACCATCTACGTAGTTGAGCACCTGGACCTTAACAGCGTGAGCGACGCCGCGGCCACGTTCTCGATGCTCTCGAACGTCAGCAACGCGGCCATCCACGGCTACATAGTCGCTGTCAGGGCCTACTACCTCGGGCTCAGGGTAATTGGGGTCTCCTACGTGAACCAGCAGGGGCAACTGGTTAACGAGACAGGGCCTGCCTTTGAAGAGGAGTACTACAGCGAGTACTCCTACTCGGCCGCCATGAAGGACCTGCTGGCGGCCAACAAGGTCATAGGCTAGCGGCCGGCCGCAGGGCGGCGGCCTGCAAAAAGTCAGCTAAGGTTGCTCCGGCACGAGCTCGTAGGTGAGGTAGCCCTCCGGCTCCCTCTTGACGACCTCCAGCCTGACCTTCATGCCGACCCTCAGCCTCTTGGGGTCCCTCTCCCTGACCCAGGCCAGCACCTGGACGCCGTTGCTCAGCCTGGCTATGCCCACCGTGTAGTCGTCGTAGTGGCCGAAGCTGTAGGGCTTAGTGTATATCACAGTGTAGGTCACCAGCTCGCCCTCCCTGGGCAGCTCAACCCACTCAACCTCGCCGTCCTTGACCCTGGGGCAGTCGACCTGCGGCGGGAAGAAGACCTCGCCCGTCTGCTTGCACCTGGTGGCGAGCACCTTGCCCTCGCTGAGGGCCTCGAAGAACTTCCTAGTCTTCTCTACGCTTATCAGGAACCTGAGCCTCATCTCCCTCTGGTCGTACCATGTGGCCACGTTGGTCTTGGGGTCCACTATGACCGGGACGCCGACTGACGACTTCATAGCGTTGGCATAGGCCTCAAGCTGCTTTAGGTAGGCGTCCGCCTCCTGCCTCTGGCTCAAGCCCCTCACCTCCCCCTGGGCTTCTCGAGGCCAAGCACGGTCACGTAGGCGTAGTGGCCGGTGCCGCCGACGTTGTGCGCCACAGCCATGCCCTTGTTTATGGTTGCCTGCCTCCCTGGCTCGACCTCGTGGAGGAGCTGCTTGGTCAGCTCAACGGCCATGCTTATCCCCGTGGCCCCCAGCGGGTGCCCCTTGGCCTTGAGCCCCCCGCTCAGGTTGACCGGTATGAGGCCCCCTATGTAGGTCTGCCCCTCCCTGACAAGCTTGTAGCCCTCGCCGCGCCTCACGAAGCCCAGGTCCTCGTAGGCCATGACCTCAGCTATGGTGAAGCAGTCGTGGACCTCGGCCACGTCGAAGTACCTTGCGGTGTTCTCAGCCTCAAGGCCGGCCACCTTGTAGGCCGCCCTGGCAGCCAGCTGGGCCGCCAGGAGCCCGGTGAAGTCCTCCCTCTTGGACAGGTTGGCGGTGCCCGAGGCTATGCCTATGGAGTGTATCCACACGGGCGAGTCCGTCAGCTTCTTTGCGACATCCTCGCTAGCAAGGACCACGGCGGCGGCCCCGTCCGTTATGGGCGAGCAGTCGTAGAGCTTTAAGGGCCAGGCTATGTACCTGCTGCTCATGCACGTCTCCAGGTCTATCTTCCTTGGGAACTGCGCCTTGGGGTTCATGCTGGCGTAGTAGTGGTTCTTGACGGCGACCTTGCAGAAGTCCTCCTCGGTGGCCCCGTACTTGTTCATGTAGGCCGTCGCGTAGAGCGCGTAGTAGCCGGGGAAGGTCAGGCCGAAGTTCTGGAACTCCCAGAAGTAGTTGCCGGCCCTGCCTATGAACTCCACCACGTTGGGGGTCGGGCTCTCGTTCATCTTCTCAACTCCGACCGCGAGGGCTATGTCTGCCATGCCCGAGGCCACGGCCTCATACGCCGAGGCAAGTGCCGAGGAGCCCGAGGCGCAGGCCGCCTCCACCCTGTGCAGCGGCTTGCCGGAGAGCCCGGCGTACTCGGCAACTACGACGGCCGACAGTGGCTCGCTGCTCCAGCCGCCCACGTTTGAGACTACCACGTGCTCCACGTCCTTAGGCTCCAGGTTTGCCTTCTCCAGGGCCTCCCTTATGGCCTCATAGGCCAGCTCGGCCAGGTTCACCTCGTTCCTGACCCCGAACTTCGCGTGGCCGTATCCCACTATTGCCACGTTCCTCAAGCGCTCACCTGGCTAAGTGTAAGGCATGAGGGCCTTATGTGTTAAGGCTTGGGAAGTTAGATACATCAAGGCGTGGGGCCCTTTAAAACAGTCCCCAAGGCTTAGGGGTTTAAAAGGGGCCAAGGCGAGCCCATAACTGCGGCTCGCCCATCCAGGGCTATTACCTACATCGGCCACCCCAGCCCCGGTGGGAGTTTGGTTACACTGGACGATGTTAGAAAGGCCCTCCAGCAGCTCTTCTCGAGGGCCGTGGAGGAGGTGCCGGAGATAAGGAGCTGGGACAAGGTATACCAGTTCTCAGTGCAGGGCCTCGGCGACTTCTACGTTGAGATAAAGGGCGGCGCCCTCAGGGTGGTCGAGGGGAGGCACCCGAAGCCAATAGCGACCCTCACCACGACCTCCGACGTGCTGGAGAAGATGATGTCGGGCCAGCTCGACGCCATGAAGGCCTTCCTGGGAGGGCAGCTGAAGATAACCGGGGACGTGCTTGACACAATAAACCTGAAGAAGCTAATAGATGCCGGCCTTGGAAAGGTAAGCGAGGCGTGAGCCGTCAGCCCTGAGGGCCAGGCCGGCCCTGGCTCTCCTAATTATTGCCGAGGCGGTGTCAGCGGCCGAGAGTATGCCCGTGCTGTAGGCGTCGACCAGGACCGCGTGGAGCTTCCTTCCCTCCTCGACGGTCCTCGGCTCAAGGCCCGCCGCCCTGTAGCCTCCAACCATGAGGGCCTCCAGGACGGCGGCGGGGGCGCCCCTGAGGCCCTGGGACCTGGCTATGAGCATGGCCTCCTCGGCCTCCCCCCAGGGGTCGGGCAGGTTCCAGGCGGCGTTGTCGCTCCCCAGGCCCAGGGTGACGCCGAGGCTTATGGCGTCGGCCACGGGAGGGGGCCTGAGGCCGTGCCACATGTTGCTCCTGGGGCACATGACAAGGGCTACTCCCCTCTCTGCTATGGCCTGAAGGTCGTCCCGCGAGAGGTGGGTGCCGTGCACTATTGCAGTGAAGCCGGCCCTCAGGGCCACCTCAAGGTCCCCCTCCCTCCTGTTCTCGGGGTCCTCGGCCACGTGGGTGAACGACGGCCTGAGCTGCGACGTGAGAGCCCTCAGCACCCCCTCGCTGTAGTCGAGGGGGCTGGAGAGCCCAAGGCCCTGACACCAGCCGGGGAACGAGGGCCCTGGGGTGCCGAGCACCAGCACGTCCATGTCAGGCACCATCGACCTGGCCCTCTGGGCCGCGAGGCACCCCAGGCCTCCCCCCTCCCTGAAGTCGACCAGGAGGCCGACCCCGAGCTCGTAGGCCGCCCTGTAGGTCCTCCAGATGTCCAGGGCCGTCTCAGTGGGGCTGAGCGTGGAGAGGAGCCTGTACTTGAGTCCATCAGGAGGGGCCACGAGCTCGTGAAGGCCCAGGTCAACGCCGAACTCCGGGAAGCGGCCGTCAGCGCTGTGCACGTGGGCGTTGGCCGGCTGGGGGAGGAGGGCGGCCCACGTCCCCCCTGCGGAGTCCCACGGGCAGCTGCCCCAGCCCTCCACGGACTCGACAACCCCATCATCGTCCACCGTGACGCAGACGTCCCTGACCGCCCTCAGGTCGTCGCCTATGAGCGCGAGGGAGGCCCTCAGGTGCACTTGGCTCACCGCCTGGGCCTGAGGGCATTGGCATGTTAAGTCTTTAATCCCGGGCCCCGGAGTAGAGAGCGGAGGCTTCAGCCATGGCCTACATGGAGAAGATGGACAGAATGGTGGCGCTGAACCAGCTCTACATACTGATCTACAGCGCCCTGGCGGTCGTCATAGGCGTAAACATGTACCTCTTCCTGCTTATATTCGTGTTCATAGCTATAAGCATGTTTGTGCAGAGCATACTGATGAGCAGCGGCCTCAACGAGAAGTCCTCCTACGCGGCCGAGGTGCTCTCGGGCAAGAGGCTCTTCCACGAGGACAACGCGAGGGCCATACAGAGCAAGGACACCATGATATACGTTGACCTGCAGGAGCAGACTAAGTTCTCCCTCTACACGACGCTCGGCATACTCATAGGACTCGCCTACTTCTTCGTGCTGTGGAAGCACGTGCCCGACCTGGCCGCTTACCTGTCCCTGGAGCTCTTCGGGAGGCAGATAAAGGACGTGGGAGTTGAGCACCTCAGGCTCCTCCTGTTCATAGCCTTCCTGCTCTACTTTGAGGGGTACTTCGTGATAAACCAGGGAATAATGATGTGGTCGCTCTCCAGGGTAAAGAAGCTCCCCGCCCTCAACGTGCCGACCTCCTACACAGTGACCGACAAGGGCATAGTAATCAAGGGGCTGTTCACGACAAAGGGCATAAGGTTCCCCCTGCCCCCCGACATAGAGGTGGTCCTGAACAAGGACAGGAGGTTCGTGGAGCTCACGAGGCAGGGCAAGAGGACCGTGACGAGGCTGAGGCTCTACACTAAGAACCCCGAGAAGCTGTACGAGATAATAAGGAAGGCCGCCTTCCCGGCCCCCTCAAGGGGGCAGGAGTCCTAGCGCTTGGAAACCGGTGCCCACTTCCTGCGTCGGACCCGCGGCAGCCCTCAGGGGGAGGGCCGCGGGGACCTCCAGGGAAAGGAGTAAGTATCGTACCCTATATTCCCCGGCCGGCCCAGGGTCAGGTTACGGGCATTGGCCCGTCCCAGGGCCCTGGGGAGAGGCGATGCGGAAGGACGAGGAGGTGCTGTCGCTGCTTAGGCCCTACGTGGCCGCCTGGTTCAGGGAGAAGTACGGCTCCTTCACGGACCCCCAGAGGGAGGCCATACCGCTAATAAAGCAGGGGAGGAGCGTGCTAATATCAAGCCCCACAGGGACGGGCAAGACGCTCGCGGCCTTCCTTGCAATACTCGACGACCTCCTTGCCATGGGGGAGAGGGGGGAGCTGGAGGACAAGATATACGCGATATACGTCAGCCCCCTCAGGGCCCTGGACAACGACATGTACAGGAACCTGGTCCAGCCGCTGGGCGAGATATACGAGAAGGCCAAGTCAATGGGCCTCCAGCCCCCGGAGGTCAGGGTGGCCACGAGGACCAGCGACACGCCGGCCAACGAGAAGGCCAGGATGCTGAGGAGGCCCCCTCACATACTGATAACGACCCCCGAGAGCCTCGCCATAAGCCTCGTGGCCCCGAAGTTCAGGGAGAAGCTCTCGACCGCCAGGTGGGTCATAGTTGACGAGATACACGAGCTTGCCTCCAACAAGAGGGGCTCGCACCTGGCCCTAACGCTGGAGAGGCTCGAGGAGCTGGTCAACGAGGCCCAGGGCAGGGGGCTCCAGAGGATAGGCCTCTCGGCAACCATATCGCCCCTGGAGGAGGTCGCCAGGTTCCTGGGCGGCTACTACGACGATGGGACCCCGAGGCCCGTCGAGGTGGTGGACGCCAGGTTCGCCAAGCCCTTCGACATAAGGGTGATAACACCCAAGGTGGACCTCATACACGGCGACCCGGAGAAGATAAATGAGGAGATATACAACACCGTGGCCGAGCTCTCGAGGACCGCCAGGACCACGCTTGTCTTCACCAACACCAGGAGCGCCACTGAGAGGGTGGTGTTCAAGCTGAAGAAGCTCATGTCCTCCAAGGGCTACGTGGACATGGATGAGATAGAGGCCCACCACAGCAGCCTCTCAAGGGAGGTCAGGCTTGACGTAGAGGAGAGGCTTAAGAGGGGCGAGCTCAAGCTGGTGGTCTCGAGCACCAGCCTCGAGCTTGGCATAGACATAGGCTACATAGACCTAGTCGTCCTCCTCAGCAGCCCGAAGAGCGTGAGCAGGCTCCTCCAGAGGGTGGGCAGGGCTGGGCACCACGTGAGCCAGGTGAGCAGGGGCGTTCTGGTGGCAGTTAACAGGGACGACCTGGTCGAGTGCGCGGTGCTGGCCAAGGCTGCCATGGAGAGGAAGATAGACAACGTGAGGATACCCAGGAACCCGCTTGACGTGCTGGCCCAGCACGTAGTAGGCATGTCAATAGAGAGGCCGTGGAAGGTGGAGGAGGCCTTCAGGGTGATAAGGAGGGCCTACCCGTTCCACACGCTGAGCTGGGAGGACTACATGAGCGTCCTCCGCTTCCTCGGCGGCAAGAGCCAGGGGCTCGAGGACGAGGGGGTCTACTCAAAGATAAGGCTTGACGAGGACCTGGGCGAGTTCGGCAGGAAGAGGAGCGCCAGGATGATATACCAGCTGAACTCCGGCACCATACCGGACGAGGCCAAGATAAAGGTCATATCTAAGGGCAGGAGCATAGGCAGCCTTGAGGAGGAGTTCGTGGAGATACTTGAGCCGGGTGACGTGTTCGTCCTCGGGGGCAAGACCTACAGGTTCCTCAGGGCCGAGGGCATGAAGGTCTACGTCGAGCCGGCCGAGAACGAGAGGCCCACCGTGCCGAGCTGGTTCAGCGAGATGCTCCCCCTGGCCTTCGACAGCGCCCTCCTGGTCGGGGAGTTCAGGGAGAGGGTGGGGGAGCTGATAGCCCAGGGCAGGGTTGACGAGGCCAGGAGGATGCTTATGGAGGAATACAGGCTGGAGCCGCACGCGGCCGAGGAGGTGATCCAGTACGTGTGGGAGCAGCTGGCCTACACCGGCGTGGTGCCCGGCAGGAGGAACATACTCATAGAGTACTTCCAGGGCGATGACGGCGAGTGGAGCATAGCGTTCCACACGCTCTTCGGCAGGAGGACCAACGACGCCCTCTCGAGGGCCTACGGCGCCGTGCTGTCAGACAAGCTCAACGTGCCGGTCAAGGTCTCAGTCACGGACAACGCCTTCATGCTCACCTACGAGGGCAGGGAGCCAGACGAGGGCCTCATAAGGTACCTGCTGAGCTCCGTTAGGAGCGACAACATCAGGCAGCTCCTGGAGGGGGCCGTGGTGAGGACGGAGATGATGAGGAGGAGGTTCAGGCACGTGGCCCAGAGGAGCTTCATGATACTGAGGAGGTACAGGGGGCACGAGAGGAGCCCCGAGAGGATGCAGCTCTCCGCCCAGAAGCTGCTTGACGTAATGCTTGAGGAGATGCCCGACAGCCCGGTCATAAGGGAGACCTACAGGGAGATACTGGAGGACTACATGGACATACAGGACGCCCAGAGGGTGCTCAGGTGGATAGAGGACGGCGAGGTGAAGGTAACCGTAAGGGGGCCGCTGCCCTACCCGTCGCCCTTCGCCCACAACCTGTTCATAAAGGAGTACAGCGACGTGGTGCTCATGGAGGACAAGCAGAGGATAATGGCGTACCTCCACGACAGGATACTGGAGTACCTGAGGTCAAAGGGCAAGGTCCTGGAGGAGGGCGTGCAGGCCCAGGGCGAGGAGGCTCACACGTAGCCAGCCTCCACTATCCTCCTCGAGGCCGACCTCCAGAAGCCCCTGAGGGCCATGAACGGGGCAGCTATCAGGAGCGAGGCGAGGCCGCTGTAAATGCTGAGGCTCAGCGACGCCTCGGCGAGCGAGAGGAGGGCTAAGGGCACTATAATTATGAAGGTTATGACCAGCCCCTTGGCCCTCACCTGGCCAGGCATGAACCCCTCGCTCCTCACCTGCGGCGACACCGCCAGGTAGGCTGAGGCGGCGTAGGAGAGCAGCGAGAAGGCCGGGCCCACCAGGAGCAGCTGGGGCACCATGTTGACCGCCTCCCTGAGGCCCATGAGCCAGAGGGTGACGTAGGCAGCCGCCAGGGGGAGCGAGGCGAGGAAGACCACGAGGGACCAGGAGAGGGCGCCGAGCCACATGTAGGTGCCCGGGTCCACGGCAGTGAAGGCGAGCCAGGGCCTCTCGTTCCCCACCTGGGAGGCGCTGGAGCCTATGAAGAAGGCCTCAACCGCTATGGCAGGCACGAAGAGGAGCCCGAAGAGCACCCCGTTGCCCGGGGCCCGCGGGACCAGGCCCAGGGCCACGAGGGCCACGCCAACTGCCAGGTAGGCCGCGGCGGCGATCGACATGTAGCCCATGAACCTCCTGACGCTTACCGTGCGGCTGAAGTACCTCGAGCCCCCTGCGCCGAAGCCCCCAACCCTCCCAGTTATGGTGAGAGTGTTCAGCTTCATCCTCAGCTCCGCCCTGAGCCCCCTGACGCCAGCGAAGGAGAGCGTGCTCGAGGCCACCTGCCCCCTGCCCTCGCTGACGACCGGGGAGTAGCCGTAGAGCAGCGGGGCCCTGCCGAGCCTCGTGGCCACGTAGGAGGTGAGGCCAAGGGAGAGGGCCGCAAGCGTGGCGGTGCCGGCCAGGTAGTAGCCGTTGAAGACCCCGGAGGGGCTCACAGGGTTCCTGAGCAGGGTTGATATCGACCACGCCGCCAGGGCCGCGGCCACCGCGACCCTCCTCTTGGCGGGAAGCTCGGCTATTGAAGCCGTCAGAGACGTCAGCAGGAGCACGAAGAGGACCATGTCTACTGCCGCGTACCCCAGGGGCACCTCTATGAACGGGAAGTACCAGCCCAGCCAGGCAACCGCCAGGAGGCCGCTCAGCACCATCTGCCCTATGTAGAGCGACAGCGCCAGGCTCCCCCTGCTTATGGGGAGGGTGAAGAGGTAGTCCCTGTCGGACTTTATCACAGTGACGCCGCCCTGCAGCGAGGCGAGGAATATGACAATGGCCGAGTATATGACCGCCATGGTCCTCTCCTGGGCAACCTCGCCAGGCGGGAGCTCTATGTGGTTAGCGTAGAGGTAGGCGCCGCTCATGACGCCGTAGAACAGCATCACCAGGGTTATTATAAGCAGGGGCCTGGAGATCCTGGTCCTAACGACGAAGGCTATGAGCTTAAGCCTCGGCACTCCTCATCAGCCTCGCCACGACGCTCTCCACGGGCTCCTCCTCCCTGGCCATCCTCCTCAGGTCGTCGAAGGTCCCCTGCCAGACCAGCCTCCCGCCGCTTATCATTATTATGTGATCTGTAAGCCTGCCGGCCACGCTCATTATGTGAGTAGAGACCAGCATGGTGGAGTTCATCCTGCTGAGCACCCCTATGACCTCCTCCTGGGTTGGTATGTCGAGGTAGTTGAGGGGCTCGTCGAGGAACACAACCTTGGGCTCGTGGATTATGGCCAGGGCTATGGCCAGCTTCTGCACGTTGCCCCTGGAGAGCGCCGACACCCTGTAGTTCTCGTACTTCCTCAGGCCCAGCAGGTCCATCATCTTCTCGGCCCTGTCCCTGGGGTCGTCGAGGCCCCTGAGGGCAGCTATGTACTCAAGGTTCTCCCTGACCGTGAGCGCCAGGTAGGGCGTGGCGTCCTCCGGCAGGTAGCCTATGTGGGCCTTCACCCCGTAGTCCTCCGAGGGGTCCCTGCCGAGGACCCTGACCTCGCCCCTGTCGGGCTTCATGAGGCCCACCAGCAGCCTGAGCGTCGTGCTCTTGCCCGCCCCGTTCGGGCCGAGGAGGGCGTACCTGCCGCCCTCAGGCACCTCGAAGCTGAGCCCCCTCAGTGCCGGCACGGTGCCGTAGAACTTAACTACGTCCCTGACCTCGATAGCGTTGGCCAAGGGGCTTCCCAAGGTGATGGGTGAGGCGAGGCTATAAAGCCTTTGTAAGGCTAGGCCCTCCTCCTCAGCCTGTCGAGGTCCTCGGGCCTTATGGCCACCGGGGAGCCCACGACCTCCCTGCCCCTTGCCATCCAGGCCGCGGAGGCGGCCAGGCCGAGGGCCCACATTGCTGTGGCATACCACAGGAAGCTGACGGCCCCCATGCCTGCCGTGGCGAAGAAGCTCACGAGCATGAGCACGTACGGCGCCACCCTGACCATGGCTATCCCCGTGGCCCTGAATGTTGTGGGGAACGAGAGGGACTCCAGCACGTTCCTCGAGGCCCACACGGCCTCAGTGAAGGCTCCGTTGGCGAGGAGCAGCGCCATGAAGGGCGCCAGGCCCGCCCTGAGGGCGGGTATGGCCGCCAGCGAGGTGATGAAGCCCCCGGCGAAGCTTGCCAGCGTGAAGGCCCTTGAGCCAACCCTCTCTATGGCCGCCGCGGCCGCCAGCCCGCCTATGGCCTCGCCCACGAAGTAGAGCATGACAATCTCAAGGGCGTGGGAGGGGAACTCCTCGGGGCCTATGCTGAGGGCCAGCAGGCCGAAGGTCAGCACGGAGGAGATGGCCATGAGGGTGAGCAGGGCGAGCCAAAGCCTTGCCTCTGCGCCGAGGACCACCCTGCCCCTCTCCTCAGGCCTCAGGGAGAGCCAGGGCCTCGACTCCGGCACCATGGAGCGGGTCACTGCCATTACAGCTATGGCCCCGGCTATCAGGGCCCCTATGGCTATCCTGCCGGAGGTCGCCGAGAGGCCGCCGAAGGCCAGGGCCAGGGCCGATATCACCACGGCGCCCACGTTGCCCACGTTAGTTATGAGCACCACCAGCCTCTCCTTTATGTCGGCCGGGGCGCTCTCAACTATGTAGCTCAGCACTATGGGGACCTCGCCCCCCATGGCCGTCTGAGCTATTAGCAGGCCCGCGAGGACCGCGTAGAGGCTGTTGAAGGCGAGTATCAGCAGGGCACCAAGGGCGTAGACGCCGAGCATGGCCATGTACGTTGACTTCCTGCCCCTTAGGTCAGTGAGCCTGCCCAGGGCCAGGTTGCCTATGAGCGTGCCCACGGGTATGGTTGAGAACACCAGCGGGGCTGCCCAGGGGGGCACCGATGAGAGAAGCGCCGACACCGAGGGAAGCGTGACGAAGACTCCCTCCAGGAACATGTCAAGTGTTGTGGATAGCAGCACCAGCCTCTGGTCCCTCGTGAGCGTCATGGCGGTCCCAGAGGTGGCTAAGGGATGGTGTTAATAAGCGCTGCGCGAGGCCGTGAGCGAGCATAAAACGGTTGATGAAATCGCGGGACGGGCGGGTAAGGGCCGCGGCCCCGCCCTGTAAGGTTAAGGCCCCCACGGCGCCGTGCAGCTGGGAGCGGCCCTGACGGCGAGAGCTGAGGAGGAGCAGGTTACCCTAAGCCCGGACAGCTACTCGAGGCCATCCAGGGCCTACGGCATCATAGTGGAGTCCCTGTCGCTCCTGCTGGAGTCCCTCGGCGGGGAGGCCGAGGTCAGGGAGGCGCTGGCTAAGCTGGGCCTGAGGCCTGGCTTTGACCTGAAGGCGGCGCTTGAGGCGGCCCGCGGCCTTAGGAGGGGCGACCGCCAGGTAGACCCATACGAGGTCCCAGAGCTCATGGAGGACGGCCTGAGGAAGGAGCTGGCGGCCTACTACACGGGCCCCAGGTGGGCCGAGCTCATGTCATCAGTTGCCGCGCAGTACTTGGACGAGTGGGGCGTCAGCGGCGCCGTGGCGGCGGACCCGTTCATGGGGACCGGCGCCCTCCTGCTGAGCCTGGCGAGGTCCCTGGGCTGCGGCAGGGTGGCCAAGCTGATTGGCGTGGAGAGGGACCCCCTGGCC
This sequence comes from Acidilobus sp., assembly GCF_049973875.1. NCBI lineage: Archaea > Thermoproteati > Thermoproteota > Thermoprotei > Acidilobales > Acidilobaceae > Acidilobus > Acidilobus sp. The sequence goes on along the minus strand of NZ_JBMFJI010000024.1, from coordinate 1,968 downwards.
TGCCTCCAGGGCTACTCGCTGCTGGTGAGCCTCTGCGGCGCCGACAGGGTGGAGGTGAGGTGCGGCGACTCCTTCAGGTTAGTGGGCCTCGGCCCCTCGGGGCTTGAAGGCAACTCAGCCCACGTGGTCATCACTAACCCTCCCTTCACCAGGTGGGAGCTGCTTGACAGGGGCTACAGGAGGTTCCTCGAGGGCCTCCTAGAGGCCTCCGGCTACTCAAGGTACGTTACCAGGGGACAGGTGAACCTCCAGGCCCTGGCCCTCTTCCTGGCCGACGGCGTGCTAAGGTACAACGGGCTCCTGGCGGCGGTCCTGCCGGCCTCCACGTTTTACACAATTTACGGCGAGGGGGTCAAGAGGTTCCTCAGGGAGAACTACTATGTAATGGCCCTGGCCCAGGGCAGGGGCCAGGCCGCCTTCTCAGTGGGCAGCGGCTTCAAGGAGGTTATCCTCCTCGCCTCAAAGTCCAGGAGGCGCGGGGCCACGGCCTTCATAACCCTGGGCGACGGGCCCGTGAGCTACTCGGGCGGCGCTGTCAGGGCCCCTGGGGCCTCCTACGTTGACCTTGCCAGCGCGCCTCCAGTGCTTGACTTCAACTGGCTCTCCCTCTTCGAGGTGGGGAGGCTGAGGCCCCTCCTGGAGCTCATCTCCAGGGCCACCTCCTCGGGCAGGCTCAGGCCCATGGGGGAGGTGTTGGGGAGGGGCGGCATGCTGAGAGGTGTAGAAATGTACGGCCCCGACTTCTTCCTCATACCCAACAGGCGCTGGAGGGTCGCGGGGGAGGGCGAGGACTCCATAATAATAAGCGACGGTGTCAGGGAGCTCGAGATCCCGAGGAGGTACCTGGTGCCCGCGCTCAGGAGGCCGGCCCTCTACGCTGACAGGCTGGTGGTCGATGCCGACCACTACCTCCTCAGCGTCCCCGAGGGGGAGGGGCTGCCGGAGGGCGTGAGGGAGTATGCGGAGTGGGGCCTCAGCTCTGGGGCTGCGTCGGCGGCGGCTAAGGCCTTCGGCGCCTCCTGGCTCAGCCACGTCTACAGGCAGGTCAAGGCTAAGGGGCCCTTCGCCACCCTCTTCCTGCCAGACAAGGTGGACCCTGCCTTCAGGGGCAGGGGGGTCTTCGCGGTGGCAACTGCAAGGCCAGCATCCGCCACCAAGAACTTCTACCTGGTAACTGACGGGGAGTGCTCGCCCCTGCTGACGCTCTGGTTCAACAGCACGCCCTTCATACTCATGCTGGTGCACGCGGGCAGGAAGATAAGCGAGGGCTGGAGCAGGCTCCTCGAGGACGACTACCTCAGGCTGCCAGCCCCGAGCAGGGAGGCCTGCAGGCTGCTCAGGTCGAGGGCGGAGGAGGTCATAGCCGGGCTCGCGGGGCAGAGGCTGCCGCCCCTCAGGGAGCAGGTGGGCGGCGGGCAGAGGCTCGCCATAGATGGGCCGGTAATGGAGGCCGTGGGTGCCAGGGACGGGGAGCTCGAGGACCTCCAGGAGCTCCTTGGGGAGTCGCTCGAGGGGCTTGCAGGCACGCCCAAGCGTTGAGGCGGGGCCTGCTACTCGAGCCGCGCAGCGCCTGGCGGCGGCTCGCGTCATCTGAGCGAGATGAACACGATGCCCTCAGCGAAGTTGACTGCGACGGCGTTAGAAGCCCGCCTCAGGAACGTGACGGAGATCAAAGGGTAAGCGCCGTAGTGGAGCACATATGACACCCTGTATACCTTGTCTCCTAAGCATAACTCAGCGTCGTCCCCTACCTCAAGCTTGATAGTACCTACGGGCGAGTCGGCCTCCCTCTCGCCTGAGGGCTCTAGCCCGAGCTCCTGTGAGATGTTGAAAGGGATTGCGACGTCCTCTCCCCTGAAGCCGGTGTCCAGTATGAAGGTGGTGTTGAACTTGCGGTCACCTTTACATATGCTGCCGCTAACGATTAATTCATCGGCCTGGGTGATCAGCCCCTTTATTATCACGGTC
>NZ_JBMFJI010000023.1:0-13868 GCF_049973875.1 Acidilobus sp. | reverse complement strand
GGAGAAGCCTATGAACTTTCGTGAAGGGATGGTCGTGAATGGTAAATGATATCAAATGGTATGAACTTCACGGCTTATCGGAAACTGCTAGCTACGGCAGAGGGCCCTGGGGGCGCCGCTTAAGGTGGGGACGCTTACCTTCTCGGCCAGGCCTCAGGTCGTTTCCCTGCCGCCGGCGCTCCTGGAGGGCCTACAGCTTGAGGAAAGGTACGAATACGTCGAGGACACCGTAGTGCTGGCCTACAGGGGGTCAAGGCCTAACGTCAGCTCATGGTGTGACATCGTGGGAATTCCAAGGCTTGCCATACCAAACCCCGTGACCGAGGGCATAGGCGCCCAGGTCAGGGACGCCATATAGAGGTCCTGCTGAGGGTACGAGTCGCTGGCGTCCCGCTCCTTCATAACGAGGGTTCACCACAGTGAGATACCGCCCCTGCTCTACGGCAACGTGATAGACGCCGGCGTCATGTGGATCTCTGAGGCCAGGTGCTGGGGCTTCAACTACGTGGTGCCGCAGCCTGAGCTCAGGGGACGGCTGGCCTTCGCGCTCCTGAGCGGCGCCAGCGAGGACGCCAGGAAGGCGTACAGGGCCCTGGTGAACTCAAGGGACGAGCTCAAGGCAGCCTACGAGGCCTACGGCTTCAAGTGGATAGGAAGTTGATAAAGCGGCTCAGATGAGTCCTATACTAAAAAGTCTTTTTAACTAATAAGCTCTTCGATGCCCTGTGAGCGAAAATGGCAAGGATAGTGCTTCACGAGAGGAACCATCCTTACATCATAAAGTTAGATAACGGAAAGGAACTTCACATATGCGCCTGCGGCCTCTCCCAGAACAAGCCGTACTGCGACGGCCATCATAAGCTTACACTGAACGAGGAGCCAGGCAAGATATACGTCTATAAGCCTGACGGCACGAGGGTCGAGCTCATAAGCTACTACCCTGAGGAGCAGGGCAAGTAAATCAGGCCTGAACAATAGCCTTCTTCCTTTCTTTGTTTTTGCAGGTATTATTTCCCCTGTTGGTGTTAATGGCCTTCACGTCTATTACCTCCTGGTGTCCGTGTTGGAGTGCCTGGACGTCCACGTGGAGAGGCTCCTTAAGGAGGAGATAGCTGAGGTCCTTGAGGAGATAGGAAGCGTTGACGCAAGGCTTGAGGAGCTCAGGGGGAGGGGCGACGACGACTCAAGGATAGAGTTTATAGTGATGAGCGCCTACAAGAGGCAACTTGTCGAGGACCTTGACCAGCTGCTGGGGTTCGCCAGCTACCATAATATGGACGTCGTAGGAGACCTGGTCGCGAGGCCTCAGCAGGCCGCGGGCGTCACGTGAAGGCCCTCAGTGCTGCAGTGGGTCCTCACCAATCGGCGATTACGTTACATCACCGGGCCTACGCATTTTAACTGGCGGTCTCAGCTTCCCCGAGGTGGCTAAGGCTGAGGGCCTTAATAACGGCCTCTAGCAGGGGCATAGGTTTTGGAGTCGCTAAGGTCATGCTTTCAAGGGGACACGAGGTCACCATAAATGGCAGCTCCGAGGAGCACGTGAACAACGCCCTGAGGCAGCTGTCCCCCCTGGGCAGGGTGCACGGCGTTGTGGCCGACATAACTGCCCGTGATGGCGCGGTAAAACTCGTCTCAGAGGCTGTTAAAGCAATGGGAGGGCTCGACGGCCTCGTGTTCATAGCGCCGCCGCCGAAGCCGGGGAGGTTCGAGGAGCTGAGCCCCGCGGACTGGGAGCTCGGCGCCAGGCAGCTGATGCTGAGCGCCGTGTGGCTCGTGCAGGAGGCCCTGCCCTACCTTAAGGCCAGCAGGGGAAGCATAGTGATACTCTCAAGCTTCGCCATAAGGGAGCCCGTGGAGGTGCTGGCGCTGAGCAACGTGATAAGGATATCCCTGGCAGGCCTTACCAGGACCCTGGCCAGGGAGCTGGGCAAGTACGGCATAAGGGTCAACATGGTGCTGCCCGGCAACATAGAGACCGACAGGTCGAGGCAGGTGATAGAGAGCAGGGCCAGGGCTAAGGGCGTAAGCTACGAGGAGGAGCTTAAAATAGAGATGGCCGACGTGCCGCTCGGCAGGATAGGCAAGCCTGAGGAGGTCGGGGAGGTGGTGGAGTTCCTCCTGAGCGACAGGGCCAGCTACGTGAGCGGCGCCGCCATACCGGTTGACGGCGGGCTGCTGCACGGAGTCTTTTAGAGGGGCTCGAGGTACGCGCTGAGCCCTAGCCTGCTTAGGGCTCTCCTGCTGACCCTTATTCTGGCCCTACGACCTCCGCGATAACAACTATCGCCAGCGCCGCAGCCGCGAAGTACAGTCCCTGGGAGGTCACTGCCTTCGTCTGGGAGAGGACGAGAGTGAGCAGGACGTCAAGTACCACACCAACAGCTGCGTAGAGCCACCTCCTGGCTGAGCCCTGCCAATACGAAACTGCCTGACCCATTGATGCCAGCGGCCTGACGCCGCCCTCGGCCCTCCTCAGGTACACCACGCAATGAGCGGGGCCCCTGTAGCCTTTGACGCCCCCGCACGTGCCAAGACTGACGTAGATGCCGTTCCTGCACTCAATAAGCTTACCAACCAGCCGAGACCTTGGACGTCCTTTATTGTTTAATTTTTGAGAAAGGCTCAGCCGCCGCCCGAGAGAAGCGAGTAGGCCTCCCTTATGGCCGCCTGGACCTTGTTCAGCACGTCGATTGCCGTTATGTTATCCCCTTTCTCCTCGACCGCCAGCTCGCCCGCCCTGCCAGAGGTCCAAGCGGCCGCGGCAGCTATGTTGAGAGGCTCTAAGCTCTTTGAGAGGGCGGCCCTCCTGGCCAGGAAGCCCGCGGTTATCCCGGTGAGCACGTCCCCGGTGCCGCCTACTGCCATGGCTGGGTGACCCGTCAAGTTGAACCTGCACCTGCCGTCGGGGCTGCATATTACGTCGCCCGGAGGCTTAGGCGCCTTAACTATCACTGTGGCGCCGTAAGTCTTGGCTATCTCCGCTGCAAGCTCCTGGGGTTCCCCGTCATGGCCTGCGAGCATCCTGGCCTCGCCCCTGTGAGGCGTTAGCACGGCCTCCGACCATAGCTTAGGCCTGCGCTCGGCGACGGCCTTGAGGGCGTCAGCGTCTATAACTGTTGGCTTGCCCCTTATGGCCTCTAGGAACTCCACCACGGCCTCCTTGGTCTCCTCCGCTGTGCCAAGCCCTGGGCCTATCGCTACGGCGTTCACGTGCTTGGCCTCCTCGACAAGGTCCTTAACGTGCTCCCTGGTAATGATGTCGCCCTTGAGCGGCACAGGTATTATGCCTGGGTTTGTCGTGGCGGCGGACCTCGCCACCTCCTCAGGCGCCGCCAGGAACGAGAGGTCGGCCCCAGCGTAGAGCGCTGCGGACGCCATGTAGAACGGCGCCCCAAAGTAGTGGTAGGAGCCGCCGACGCTCAGGACCTTGCCGCTGCCCCCCTTGTAGGCGTCCCTGGGCCTCCTTGGGACCCTGGCGGCGACGTCGCCGGGGCCGGCGTAAATGTAGGCGTCCCTGGGCATCCCTATGTCAGCTACCAGCACCTGGCCCACGTAAGGCTTTGCCTCGTCGGCCAGAAGCCCCGGCTTGAGGGTGCCCATGGTCACAGTTATGTCAACCCTCGCCGTCCCTTCAACGGCCTTCCCGGTGTCGGGGTCGAGGCCGGTAGGTATGTCAACAGCCACCCTAAGGCCTTTCGAGGCGTTGAAGGCGGCCAGAGCGCTGGCCACGGGCTCCCTCAGCTTGCCCCTCACGCCTATGCCAAGTATGCCGTCTATCAGCGCGTCCGCCTCCTGCGGGCTGTAATCCCTGGGGTCGTCAAGGTGCACCACCTTTACCGTCTTAAGCCTCTGGAGGTGCTGCAGGTTCAGCGCTGCGTCCCTGTGCTCCACGAGCTTTGGGTCGTACAGTAGGTAAACCGTGACGTCGGCCCCCCTCAGGGCCAGGTGCCTGGCCGCAACTATGGCGTCCCCGCCGTTGCCCCCCTTGCCAGCGTAAACTATGACCTTCCTGTTCCTAACGTCGCCCAGGACACACTCAACGGCGTCTGCCACGGCCCTCCCGGCGTTCTCCATGAGGAGGAGCAGGGGGAGGCCGAGCCACACGGTGTTCGTCTCGTAGGCCCTGGTGTCCTCGGTGGTCCAGGTCTCAGGGCTCCTGATAAAACCGGGGCACTCCAGATCCAAGCCTGACCCCGTTGACTCCAGGGTCCAAGGCTCTATTTAAGCGGCCACGGGCTAGAGCCCGGCCCTGTTAAGCCTTCCCTCGGGCTCGGCCACGTAGCCCATCACTCCCAGCATCTCCTCCCCCTCACCTATTGCGTGGCCTACTAGCTCCACCTCGTCGCCTGGCCTGAAGACCTCAAAGTCCGCCAGCACCCCCATGGGGTCGTAGCCTCTAGTGTAGAGTTCCTGCATCACTATTATGAGCCTTCTGACGCCCCCTCGCAGGACCTCCAGCTGGACAACCTTGGGCGAGGGCGACTGGTTGTAGAACCCGAATATCACTATCGCCTGGTCGTCCCTGACCCTGTACCTCAGCAGCGCGTTCCTGCCGCTCCTGACCTGGAACCTCCACTCAGGGCCGGGGAGGCCAAGGTCCTGGGGCCTCAGCTGCCTCACCACGAGCCTTTTGCTGACGCCGCCGCTAAGGAACGCTATGCCTGCCTGCATGGCCCTCTTCTGGGCCTCCAGGTAGACGCTGTAGACGGACTCCCTGGGCATCACCGTTATGGGGTAAATGACGGCGTACTGCTCCTGCCTAATGTTATAATTCGAGATGTCTATGTCCTCAAGCCTCCTAAAGCTTCCCTCCATCCGCTTCACCCATGGCGCTTCCAGGGCGCAAATTTAAAGGCTAGATATTTCTAACAGAGATATATGGAAAAATAACGCTTAGGGGCGGTCAAATGAAGGAGCCCACCAGGTCGCTGGCATACCTGAGCGTGCTGAGGTCCCTGAGGAGCGTCGCGGCCGGGATACTATTTATAGTGTTCCCCTACATGGTGCGCGAGCTGCTTCACGGAAGCCTCTTTGAGCTCGGCATAATGTACGCCGTGGCAGGGCTTGCCACGGCTGGGCTCTCGATTGTCGTCGGCTACATGAGTGACCTCATTGGAAGGAAGGCCTCGCTGTACATTTCCTCTGCCCTCCTGGTGCTGACACCCATAGTAATGCTTGTCAAATTTAACCTGGCCGCCGCGTTCGCGGCCGCCATACTCGGAGGCATATCAGCCACGGGCACCATGGGAGCTGGGGGCGTCGGGGGCGTCGTGGGGCCCGTACAGAACGCCATAATAGCTGACCTAACCCACAGGGGCAACAGGACGAAGCTCATATCGCTGCTTTCCTTCATAGGCAGCGTCACCGCCGCGGCGGGAACGCTGATAGGCGGCATGTTTAACTACAGGGAGGAGCTCCTCCTGGCCACAGTTATAAGCGCGGCCTCGATGCTGCTCATACCGCCGCTCAAGCTCCCAGACGTGAGGGCCAGGGGCCTGAGCATGAAGTCCAAGGTCAACGCCTTTAAGTTTTCAGTGACCGGGATGCTCAACGGCCTCGCCAGCGGCCTCACGGCGCCATTTATAGTGCCCATATTCATATACGTCTATGACGCCCCGAGGTACCTGACCGGCGAGGTGACAACGGCCGCGTCGCTCATAGCTACGTTCTCCATGCTGCTGGCGCCAAAGCTTGAGGACTCCCTGGGCTTCCTGAGGAGCATATACATAACCAGGGGGCTCACGATACCCATAATGCTGGCGTTTCCCCTGGTCGGCAACTTCTGGGCTGCCGTGGGCCTCTACCTGGTGTACCCCATGCTGAGGGTCATAGCAATACCTGTGCAGCAGTCCTTCCTGCTCGAGCTCACCCCGCCTGAGGAGAGGGGGAGGGTCTCAGGCTACAACCAGGGCTCAAGGCTTCTCCTCTCATCAGTTGGCACCTTCATAGGCTCCCCGTTCTTCTACCTCCAGGACGCGTCGCTGCTCGGCCTCATGCCCCTCTACGCGGTGCCATTCTTGGCCTACGCAGTGGCCATGGGGGCTAACATATACCTTTATAGGAGGTTCTTCGGAGCTGACGAGGCAAGGCTAAGGAGGTCAAGCGTCGGAGTTGAGGCCTGAGGGCAGGCTGGCTATAATAGGCGCCCTGAGGGTTCTAGGCTTCTCTATAGCGTTGCCCTTCGCTGGGCTGGCACTTAACCTTGACTTCAGGGAGCCCCTGACGGTGGTCTCCGAGTTCTACGCGTCGCTTGCGATAGCCAGCGCCCTGGGCCAGGTGGCCGGCGGCTACGTCAGCGACAGGGCGGGAAGGGTAAGGACCATGTTTATGAGCGGTCTCGTGGCGTCCATCAGCCTGGCCGCGGCGGCCCTCCTTTGGAGGGCTACAGCCATAGAGGTGTTGCTCGCAGTTCAGTCCTTCTTCTCCAACGCCTACTCGGTCGCCAGCATGGCAATAGTGGGGGACTACTTCAGCGAGCACTCCAGTCTGGTGAAGGCCTACGGAAGGCTCAGGGTCGGCTCCAACCTCGGCTGGGCCCTCGGAATAGCCGTTGGCGGGGAGCTCTACGCGTTAGTAGGCTTTAGGTTGCTCCTCGCTGTGACCTCAGCCGTCCTGGCGGCCTCCCTGGCGGCCCTATGGGGACTTGGTGAGCCTCCAAGGAGCGAGCCAACTGTCGCCTTTGAGAGGCCGACCTCTGCCATGATGAAGTTCCTGGCCCCCACGTTCATGACCTTTATAATAGCTGGGCTCATGGGCTACCCGCTCGTGCAGTACTTCTCAGGGTTTCTAAGGATAAGCACGAGCTACTCCGGGGCGCTGCTGGCCATAAACGGCCTCATGGTAGTCCTGCTACAGGACGCGGTGGCTAGGAGGGCCAGCACGCACAGCCCGGCCAAGTCCCTCGCCACGGGCATGGCAATCTACGGCCTGGGCTACGGCCTCATGCCTATGGTCAACAGCGTCCCGGCCGCCGCCCTCGACATAATGCTGATTACCCTGGGCGAGATGATAGTGATGCCCGTCTCGTCGGCGGTCGCGGCGGAGCTCAGCTCCCCCAGGTCCAGGGGGTCCCACATGAGCCTCTACGGCATAGCTAATACTATTGGAAGGAACCTCTCCTCGGCCATCTTCGCTGCCGCCGCCTACTCCCTGGGGGCCTCCTATGGGTGGGCCCTCATGGCCTCCATAGCTATGGCCTCGTCCGTAGGCTACCTCGCTGTAATAGGCTGAGCTGACCTGAGGTAGCCCTCCACGTCGTCGCTGTTGAGCACCGTCGCGCCGTAAACCTTCTTGTAGTAGGTCTCCCAGTTCCTGTCAATCCTCGCGGCCACGGCGTCCCTAACTACGACAACCTTGTAGCCCCTGAAGAACGCGTCTGCCGCCGTGTGCCTGACGCATATGTCAGCGTCGAGCCCCATTAGGACTACCGTATCAACGCCGAGGGACCTGAGTATGTGGTCCAGGGCCGTGCCGAAGAAGCCGCTGTAGGCGTGCTTCTCGAGGACGTACTCGCCCTCCCTGGGCGCCAGCTCACCGTAGACCTCGGCCCCCCTGGTCCCCTTCATGGCGTGCGGCCCCCAGAGGGGCATCTCTATGTCTGTCGGGTAGTGGGCGTCATTGACGTATATGACGGGCCAGCCGTTGCGCCTGAAGACCTCAAGGACCTTTCTCGCGGGGGCCACCGTGGCCTTGGCCTCCGGGGTCGCAAGCGCCCCATCAATGAAGTCATTAAGCATGTCAATAACTACGAGCGCGGGCCTCAAAGCAATCACCTAGAGAACAGTTGTTCTCCAGGTATTTATCGGTTAGCACTGACGGGCTGGGGCAGCTCGAAGGCCACGCTCTCATAGCCCCTCACCTTGGTGCCGCTCCTGACCCTGACGGAGAGCACCCTGCCGTCCTCCGAGAGCCTGGCCTCGCCGCTTATGTCGAAGCTCTTTATCCTCCCTCCCCTCGGCATTATCCAGTAGACGGTGTAGTCATACTCCGCCACGGCCTCCTCGTACATGTTTTCATAGGTGTTGGTGCCGCTCAGGGGCCTGTAAGGTATCTCTATGAAGAACGTGGCCGACGAGAGCTTCCTTAAGCCCCTGACCTCAGCCTTGGCTGAGAGCACGATCGCCCTCGAGTAGGAGCCGTTTATTATGATCTTCTCGTCGTCAAGGATCCTCTGCATCTCAGCCCTAAGCCTCTCCTCCTCTTCGCCCTCGCTCCCCCTGCTGATCAGCCTGTAATATTCTTCCTCCTCATCGGAGTACTCGAACACTATGGTATAGAATATGGTCCCAGGGGCGACGTGAAAGAAGCCGTTGCCGTAGATGGGCCTTGCCGTCGCTGACCACCTGGGAGGCTGTGGCCCTGGACCTTCTAAGCTGAAGCGGTCAGCCTAGCGCCTGAACGCGGGGCCCAGGTAAAGGAGCAGCTGCGCAAGGGTTAACGGTATGAACGCCCAGCCGGCGGCCACCTGCCTTATTGTGTGAACCCCCAGCTTAACCCTAGCCCATGTCAGGGCGGCCGGTATAACAAAGAGGGGGAGCAGCGAGGGGCCGCCCAGGTAAACGATTGCGGTAACTATGGCTGACGCCGTTGAGACGTGTATGCTGATCTTAAACTTCAACAGGAGCGTCACTATTATTACTATAGCTGAGTTGACCAGGTAAAGAGCCTCAAGGAGCAGGAGGCCCCGGCTGCGGCTCGCGAGGGCAGTTATTATTATGCCGACCACGTACGAGGCCTCCGCCAACACGAGCGGCGCCAGCCTCTGCGACGCCCTAACTACGTCGAAGGAGCTCACGAGCCCGAGGGCCCTCAGAGCCGCCAGCAGGGTGAGGGGGAGCAGGGAGTAGGTGAACACAGCGATCGCTGCCCCCAGCGGCCCGTAGTCCAGCGCTGGGCTGGCTGCCAAGAACAGCACTGCTGTCATAACAGTTGGATGGAAAATCCAGGAGAGCGCTGCAGCCAAGCTCTCGGCCTTCAAGGTGATCTCCTTGGTCCCTTGGCTTTCTTCATATTAAAAGCTCTAACTCGTGGGGCCCACATCTATACCTTTTAGAGATTCCTGACATTAGCGGCCCAGGGCCAGACGATGGCAAACCTAATAGGCTACATAAAGTCTACCAGGCCTTGGACTGTGGCGTTCTCAGCGCTGATTTACATGCTAGGCGTGTTCGCTGCGGCCAGGATGGGCCTGGGCGTCAGCTACCTCCTCGTGGGCCTGGGCCTTGCCGGTGAGGCCCTGTGCACACCATGGTTAACATATTCAACGACTACTTCGACTTCAAGCTCAGCTTTGACTCGGCCCCCAGCCCCGTCAGGCTTCACCCAATACTTAACGGCATAACCAAGCCCTGCAACCTGAGGAGGGACGCCGTCGCCGTTGGCCTCGCGGGGCTCTCGCTGGGGGTCGCGGTGACCGTGCTGGGCAGACCATTAGCCACAATGTTTGGCCTTATAGGCATATCCTTCGGCTACGGCTACAGCGACCCCCGCATAGGCTTCAAGTACAAGGCCCTCGGCGACCTGGTGTACCCGCTTTCAATGGTTATCCTGGCGGAGGCGGGCTTTTACCTTGCTAGCGGGAGGCTCCTGCCGGAGGGCCTTCTGGCCGGCCTGCCAGTGGTTATTGCTACTGAGGGGGTGCTCTTTGCAAACTACTGGAGGGATATAGACAGGGACCGCTCCCTCGGCGCGAGGACCTGGCGCAGGTCCTGGGCCCCCGGCTGTCGGCTGCCTATTACGCAACCGCGCTCCTCGCCTCCTTAGCGTCTGTGGTAGTGCTCGTGGCCATAGGCCTGTACCCGTTCCTCTCGCTTGCATCGCTGGCCTCGGCGGCCTACGCGGCGAAGCTGCTCAAGGAGTCGATGGCTGGAAAGCTGGAGAAGCTCGACTTTGAGACAGCTGTTTACTCATACCTAATAGGCTTCCTGATACTCGCTGGAATGACTTTAAGCCTAGCTTAAATTTAGACTGTCGTGTTTATGCCGCCTGCTGGCTGGGACGCCGCCAAAGCCTCGGCCCTCCTTATGAGCGTGCGCTCGTGTAAAACCATGGCGCCCGCAGCTATGTAAAGTGCTAGCTGAATGATATCTATTATAGACATGACCCCAACTATGATTAATATGACCCCAATTGCTAACGATGCCGAGGAGGCGCCGCCGAAGTTCATGTTCAAGGCCATGCTCCTGGGCGCCAGCAGCGCAAGGCCCAGGATTAGCCCTACGACGCTCACCCCGAGCAGGTAATAGCCAAGACCCCTAAATATGGGGATGACCTCAGCTAAAGTCTCGTTCAGCTGGGGCTGACTTATGTTTGGCGCCCTCTCTACTAGGACGCTCCTTAGGTAATTCATAGCAATCGGTGACCTTATGTAAAAGATCATAACATACGACATCATGAAGCCTATGAGACTTGCCACAATGGCCAGAACAATCCCTATCGTGAAGAACTTAATGTCCGGCCTTATTTGCTGCAAACGAGAGCACCCAGTGCCTTGACGTGGGGAAACTTAAAAAGAACTCACTGGACGCCCTGCCCTTTTTACGCCACCTTACGACTTGTGTAACGCCTTTTGAACGGATATTTACCTGAGAGCCCTAGTTGTAGTGGAGAAGCGAAATGCCTACCCAGAGGAGGTTAGCGGGCGCTGAGGAGTTCTTCGCCGCATCTATGACGTTGCATGAGGCGGGCCCCAGGCTTAGCCTCATGAGGCTCGTGTCATTTGACGGCATGATCAAAGCGAGGGAGGAGCTCAGCAGGAGGACGCCGCTCCAGAGGCCCACGCCGACGGTAATCCTCCTTAAGATCCTGGGTGCCCTGCTCTCAAGGCCTCAGTATAACGAGCTTAACTCCAGGGTTGATCAGGACACGGTTATAACTTACGAGTCCGTCAACGCAGCGCTCCCAATATACAGGGAGAGGGGAAGAACAACAGTCATAGTGGTTGAGGACGTGAACAGGAAGTCCGTTGAGGAGCTGTCCTCAGAGGTGAGGTCGGCCAAGGAGGGCACCGACTACTCAAAGGCCACGTTCCTCCTTGTAAACCTCGGTGTGATGGGCATAGACGCCATAACTGGCATCGGCCTGCCCGGCATAGCCTCGTCGGTAGCGATAGGCAGGATCAGGAAGGGGCCCATCTACGACGAGAGCAGGGACAGGACTGTCACTGCAAACATAGCGTGGGTCACGCTTACTGTGGACCCAAGGGTGGTAGGGCCGGACGTCACAGGGTCCTTCCTGGCTGACCTGGCCAGCGTGCTTGCTAACAAGGACCTGGTGCTTCAGCTCTTGTCTTGAGTAGGCGGCCGCGATAACTTTATGCAGGGACAAGACTTACGGAAACTGTCTGCCAATTAAGTTTTAAAAATGCTTGATAAAAGTGCTTGCCAGGCCTAGGTATATAGTCGATTCTTTCAAATTATTTATATATAGTGGGCCCACTACCAACTATATTAGTGGGCGTCTGCCTTGCCCCGACTAAGTACAGGCCTTATAATAGTGGGCGCCTACGCCACAAAGGTTCGAAGGGCCCTCTTCGCGCTGCTCAGCGACAGGGCTAAGGGGGACAAGGAGTGGTCTAGGAGGATTGCCTACTCATCAGCCCAGCTCAACAGGGTGCTCTTTGAGCTCCTGGTGAGGAAGCTTAAGCTTGATAAGGGTGACGTTGTCAGGGTCAGGATAGAATTCGACGTTGATGAGAACTCCAAGGAGATCAGGTGGAAGTGGAACACCCTAGCCGTGGAAGCCTTCAGGAGGGTTAACCAGGAGGACCTGGCCGCGGCGATGCGCGACACCATTTCCGCCGCGGAGCAGCTGGCGACCATTCCAAGGTATTCACTTGTCAGGCTGGGCTCTACAATAGATGGCGACGTGCTTTACTCGCTCAGCTTAAATGGCGAGGATGTAGGAGCCCTCATAGTGACTCCCCTTGAAGGGGGCGTGCTCATAAAGGGAGGCGCCGTCCTCTCGCCAACGCCGGCCACAATAAAGAGGTCACAGCTTAGGCTAAGAGGGCGCACCCCCGAGGACGCTATAATGGACGCGCTGCCAGACCTCTTACAGGAGGAGCAGGACCAGGAGCGCGCATCTAAGATTATAAATGAGCTCAGGTCGAGGCTGAGCCCAGAGATAATGGGCTCAAATAAGTCATGAAGGCATCAACAGCGTCCGTACTAGCACACATGTATAAACTCCCCTCCTTTTAATATCGACAGCCGGTGGGAATGTGATGAGGGCTAGCATGTCCTCCACCGCAGTTGCCGCGATAATAGTTATCATAGTCATGGCCGCAGTAGTAGGTTACATTGCATATAACGCCTACCTACTCTCATAGGGCCTCGGCCGCCCCTAAGTACATACTCGTTGGTACCGTTTACGACGACAGTGGGAGCCAGGCAGTGGACTCCCTGGCACAGTACGAGGGCCTTGAGCTCTGGGCAAACTGGGTCAACAGCCACGGGGGCATATACGTCAAGCAGTACGGCAGGAACCTGACGGTTAAGATAATAGCCCTCAACGCGGCCAGCAACCCGTCCACTGCTGAGAGCGACTACGAGACGCTTGTCAACACCTACCACGTGGACATGCTGGTGGCAGACTTCGGCTCGGTGATGACCGCGCCTGCAGTCAGCTTCACGAACGCCAGCCACGTGCTCCTCTGGGACGTGACGGCCAGCGCCGTTGGGCTCTTCACCAACAACAACTACATAATAGACACCTCAATACCTGTCTCCGAGGTCTGGATGAAGAACGTGGCAGACTTCCTGAAGTACGAGGGGGTCCGTAACGTTTCCGTCATCTGGGATGACAATGATTTCAACGCGTTCCAGTCCTACTACCTAGGCCACTTCCTTAAGCAATACGACATACCCGTTGTCTACAACACCAGCGTGGCCACTGACACAACGCAGTACCTCTCGCTCATAAGCGCCATGGAGTCTGAGCACCATTCGCAGTAATAGAGCTTGGCTACCCCACCAACGACGAGGCCTTCCTGCCCCAGCTCGTGGCCTCTAAGGCGTGTTTCCCGCTGGTGTTCACGAACTACCCAGGCATAATGCTCCCAACCCTGCTGAGTGACGTAGGGAGTGACATGAATGGTACCTTCACGGCGGTCTTTCCGCCCATAATAAGCTACACGCCGCAAATGGCCTCAAAGCTGGGCCTCCAGTGGTTTGGGCCCACGCTGCCCCAGTTCGAGCAGATGTTCGAACAGGAGTTCCACACGAGCAGCGTTAACTATAACAATATAGCCGGCTTCAACGTCGGGTTCATAATCCAGCTCGCCATACAGGACGCGGGCACGCTGAGCCAGGCCGCGCTCAAGCAGGCTGTGCTCAGCGACATAAGCGGCAAGGTGATGACTTTGGCAGGAGTCTTTAACGTGACGTCAAACGGAATGCAGGTAGGGGAGGCGCCGCCCATAGGACAGATCTTCGTCTGGCCCAACGGGACAACCGCTGTTAACATAGTTTACCCGTCAGCGTTCGCGAGCAGCACGGCGGTAATACCTGAGCCGTGCCCGTGATCTTCAGCGGCGTCTTAGCTCCTGCCTCTTAGCAGGTGTATATATAAGGTATTTGCCGCTAACATTAATAATTTATTTTTAAGGGGGCTGCTGACCAGAAAGCCAAGAATGAGGGGCTGTAGCCTCTGGTGTCTCATTTGGCTACGTCAACACCTGATGAGATAACTATACCCCTAAATGCGTGGTACAAAGTTGCGGGCAGCATAAGGAGGGGCTCCATAATACTTGTGGCCGGCTACCCCGGGGCAGGCAAGACCACCCTCGCAAGCCAGTTCGCCTACCAGGGGGCCTCCTCGGGCGAGCCGTCGCTCTACGTGAGCTTCGTGGAGCCAAGGGAGGACTT